>CP073743.1:2400000-2700000 GCA_024397935.1 bacterium SCSIO 12844
CCACTTCTTGCTCTAAGCTTTTGAACATCATTCCGTGACTTTTCAGAAGTAATCCATTTACTTTCACCTGAGGCCATTGCTGTACGCCCATCAAGGCTTGCAGCAAGTTTTAAACGCACATAAGGTTCAGATGTAGTCATCACCTTTAAAAAACCTTTATTTAAATTATCAGCTTGATCGGTTAAACAACCGCTAATAACTTCAATACCTGCATCTTTTAGTATCTTAATACCATTAACCTCTGGATTAGGATCAACCGAGGCAATAATAACACGTTTAATGCGAGCTTTAATCAGTGCATTGACACAAGGTGGTGTTTTACCATAATGAGAACAAGGTTCTAGGGTCACATAAACTGTTGCATTTTCAGGACTAAAGCCTAACGCTTTACAATGATTTAATGCATTAATTTCTGCATGAGCAAAACCTGCCTTTTGATGATAGCCTTGGCCAATAATCTGATTATCTTTAACGATAATACAACCAACAGCAGGATTTGGCCGTGCCGTATAAATTCCTTTTTCAGCCAGTGTAATTGCTTTTTGCATCACCCATTGATCAAAAGCATTTAAAACATAGGTACTCAAAAATTACTCTTCTTCTAAAACAAAAGGTATTTGTTTTTCCGCTTTAGATAATGATTTTTTAAATGAATCACGTGAGAATAAACGCTCTGCATAAGTTTTCACTGCACCAAAGTTACCATTAAGCTGAATTCCTAATAAAGGTAAGCGCCATAATAAAGGCACTAAAGTACAATCAGCTAACGATAGCTCATCAGCCATAAAATACTCACTTGATGCAAAAATAGGCTCAATGGCTTTAAAGCTATCAATCAGTGCTTTTTTAGCAACATCCGCATCTTTATCGGCATTTAAAATCATATGCATCATTGCATACCAATCTCGTTCAATCCTTAAAATTGCAAGCCTTGTTTTAGAGCGCATAACAGGATAGCCCGGCATTAAGGCAGGCATTGGATAACGCTCATCTAAATAATACATAATCACATCAGCATCATAAAAAGTCTGATCACGCTCTTGTAAAACAGGCAGACTACCATATGGGTTTAATGCTTTAATTTTCTGCGCATCTTTTTTAGGATTTAATTCCACTAGTTGAAAAGGAATCTTTTTTTCAGCTAGAATATAACGAATTCTGTGACAATAAACACATTCGCTATTAGAATATAAAATCAACGACATAATAGCTCCAATTTCTTCAATAAAAAGTAAGATTAACTTTTACCATCTCAATAATAAAGCAATCTTAATCACTTTAATGGCAGCGGTCAACTGAATATGATTATGCATATCATTTAAACTAACATGCTTAATTGTGATTTATATGATCTCTGTTATAATCTTGTCACTTTTATTGTAATTGATTTTTTGTAAATGTAATTGCCAAAATTGGGAACCAACCATGATTGAGGTCATTGGAGCATATAGTTTAAATATTTCACTTATACTCTATTGTGTTTATTTTATTCCACAGATTGTTTATAACCAAATCATAAAAAAAACCGATCAAATTAGTCTTGTGACACAAGGTTTAATGGTTATAGCAAATTTATGTGATTTTATTTATGGATTTTATTTATTTATGCCGTGGCAGTATAAATTAGTAACGATTCTTTCATTAAGCTTTTTAGCCATTCAACAAATTCAAATTGGGCTAAAACAATATAAAAACTTTAACTTTATTGCTCTAAGTATCCTACTTGTTATATTTTTAGGAATCGTTATCAATACCATTGATAAAATGAATCTTCCGCCTAGTTCAATTAATTTATTTGGTCTTATAACTGATATTATTTATTGGGTATATTGGATACCACAAATCCTATTTAACTGGAGACATAAAAAAGCCGATGGATTTAGCCAAGTTTTTCTTTATTTAACCTTATTTGCCAGTATTTGTGATGAAATTTCTGCATTAACCTTAGGTTGGAACTATCCAAGTATCATTGGGCCATTGGTTATTATTGCGATGATTGTTACTATTTTATTCCAACATAAACTATATAACAAGCATATTTTTGGATAAAAAACCTAATAAAATTGAATAATTTATAACCGATCAAATCGAAAACAGCGATATCGCAACAATCCTGCAATACTGATAAAAATAACACCGACAATCAACCCCCATAGCAAATGAGTATTCATTAATACTTCTTTAAATGAACCAGACTGTATATTAACAATTTGGTCATGATAATTTATTGATTCAAACAAACTACCCCAAACCATTACTGCATCAGTAAAGCACATACTAATTGCATTGGATAAATAGGCTGTATGAAAAAATAAACTCTCGATGATCATAATTAAAATGACCGGTAATATCGCAGTTAAAAATGGTGAGCGTTTTGCAAAAGCTGAAGCTAACATACACCAAGCAAATAATGGAAATAACCAAATACCTTGTATATAAAATGCAAAGAGCATTTTTACCCAAACAAGTACAATACTACCGACTGGCCATAAGTGACTAATCGGTCCAATACCTAATATCAAAGCCACAATAGTTAATAAAACCAAACAAATAAATTCAGTAATAATAATACAAACCCAAGTAAAAATAGGTGCAATAAAAATCCCAGCAATAATTTTAGCGATAATACTTTCTGTGTGTGTAATTGGCATTGATAACCAAAATAATAAACTACGATCTTTGCGATCATTGTATAACGAACCTAAAAAGAAATTAAATACCACAAGCCACATAATCAGCATTAGAGGTGATGCAATGACATAAAATACATTTTGTACGAACCCATCTGAAAGTGTTGATAAATCAGATACGTTTCCCTGATTCATGCCATTAATTACTTCATCACCATTATATAGAAATAAAGAAAATGAACAAAACGCTATAAAAAGAATTATAAATGCCAAAACTAAAGGTGCTTTTAAAAAGGCAACTTTATTTTCCCAATACTCACGCTTAATTAAAGTATAAAGCTTATTTAATATCGCCATAATTGCCCTCCTCACTTAGAACTTTTGCCTGGAAGATATCACTAATCGATGGGCAATATACTTCTCCATAAGGTATTAAAGTTTCTTTTACAATACCTTCAAATATATACTCGACTTCATTGAATTTTTTCTGCGTATATAATGGGTTTAAAGCCATTAATTCTTTCTGATTATTCACTGATTTAACTGCATAAAACTTTGTCTCTAATTCATTAACAGGTGAGTTTAACAAAATTTTACCACTATTTAACATCATAATATGACTTAATAAACCTTCGACTTCTTCTATCTGGTGTGTTGTTACAATAATGGTTCTATTTTCATTAAAATAATCATTTAATAAGCTTTGATAAAAACGTTTACGATAAATAATATCTAAGCCTAAAGTCGGCTCATCTAAAATTAATAACTCAACATCAATTGCCATAACTAGGGCTAAATGCAATTGAACAATCATACCCTTTGATAATTCACGTACCTTTTGCTTTGGTTTAATATCGGTTTTCTTTAGAAATTCACGCGCCCTTTCTTCATTAAACTTTGGGTGCACCCCTTTAACAAATTCAACAGCATCATCACAAATTAACCACTTAGGTAATATTGCCACATCGGCGATAAAGCACATTCTTTGCATTAGTTGATGGCGTTTATAAGCTGGATTTAATCCTAAAACATTTAAACTTCCCTCATAATGCGTCAAACCTAATAAGGTTTTTAAAAGTGTTGTTTTACCAGCGCCATTAGGGCCAATTAAACCAACAATCTGCCCTTTAGCAATTTCAAAATTTACACAGTTCAATGCTTTATGATTGCCATAAGCTTTGGTTAAGTTATCTGCTTTAATTAAAGCGCTCATTATTCAAGCTCCTTAAAACTAATGTTAAGCCTTTGGATTTCTTTTTTAATCTTAGGCCACTTTTCTTCTAAAAAATGTTGTTTTTCTGTAATTAATAATTGTGCTTTTGCATTTGCTTTAACCTGCATACCAAGTCCACGTTGCTTTTCAACAATATTATCTTCTACTAAACGTTGATAGGCTTTAGAGACTGTTAGTGGGTTAATTTGATAATCCAAGCTTAATTGACGTACTGAAGGTAAAAAATCATTTTCTTTAATTTTATCATCTAAGATATTAGCAATGATGATCTCTTTAATTTGTAAATAAATTGGTTTATCGTTTTGCCAATTCATGATTAAGCTTAAGCCTTATAATATTTAGACATTTTAATTGTTCAATTGCAACTATAGACAATATTGGTGTATTAGTCAAGTAATACAGTGATCATATATTAATAGAAATCATAGATGTATTTGAAGTCCATTTTTTTATAATTTATTATTAGTTTAATATTCATAATCTGAATCATCAGAAAACTCATTACCATCAACAAAATTATTTAAACAAATAGCTGGAGGGCTTTGAGGTATAATTGTTTTAGATACTTTTGATACCTTTTCAGATAGTTCAGAGTCATAATATTTATCTTGATTTTTTCTTTTATTACCACTAACTGGCAACTTATTTTCAACACTATAGTCAGAATCATTTAAGGCAATATCAAACTCAATTTCATTATACGGGGGATTATCTATTTTAAAATCATAGCCTTGAAGTAATACAGCTAGCTTACAAAACTGATCAAATGAAGTTATTCGATCTTGTCGATCATTTTTTATATACCCTATTAATGCTAAATTATGATCATTCGCATAACTTGACTCAGCAAAGTTTAATAAAATATTTTCTTTCATCCATTGATCAAAATCATCAGCTACTAATTTTATCCTTATATCTTCAGATATATGTGGCTTAATCTTGCTTCCATAATGATATGGATGAGCACTTAATACTTCTCGAGCATAGTTAACTTCATCACAAGGTGGATTTGTTGTTTTATATTGATAACTGATATTTAGCATCTTAGCAACTTGGCAAAGTTCTTCAAAAGATCTTATATATTTAAAACCTCTATCTTTTTTTAAAAAGTCAACCAATGCCTTATTATGATCATAAAAGTAAGGAGAATCATCATTATATCGTTTTATATGCTCCATCCATTGATGAAATTTTGCTGCTGCTAGCTCTACTCTAGTAATATTTGGCATTGTTGGTCTTTGAGCGCCAAAAGCAATATTAGAAGAATTAATAATCGTTGCACCAAAATCAGCTGCGCTACATGGAGGGTTTGTTATTTCATAGCCATAGCCTTTAAGACTCTTAGCTACTTCACAAAGTGCTTCATAACTTTTAATATCTTCAAACCCTTTACCAAATTTTAAAAATTCAACCAATGCTTTATTATAATTTTTGGCATATTCTAACCAAATTGATGGTTGATACTTTTTAGTATCTTCAAGCCACTGATTAAATTTATAAAGTATTTTTTCTAAGTCTTCTTGTCCAAACATATGTTTACCCCATCTTATTAAATAAGAAACCATTATATTAGATTCATTTATTTCTTTTATTTTAAAAATAAAAAATATGAAATGCTAAGAATTTTTTATATCAAAATATACTACTTAGTATTTATTCTAAAACTTTTAAAACTCTATTACTTAAAAAACTAAAAATGAACAATGTGACTCATTTGCAATCAGTCTGCTTGTAATAAATTTTATTTAATATTTTTGATAAATGTTTAAATAAATTCTTCTAAATTAACCTATTTACTCTATAAACATCTTTAAATTTTGGACATTTTGCTTTAATTTGTTGTTATCAAATGAAACTTAACATAAGTGAATGAAAATGAGTTTTATTCCACTAACTGAGGTCGTTGATCTCTCACGTGTACAATTTGCATTTACGGCAATGTATCACTTTATCTTTGTCCCTTTAACACTTGGCCTTGCCTGGCTTTTAGTTATTATGGAGACAAAGTACTTAACCACAGGGAAACCAATTTATAAATCGATGACCCAATTCTGGGGTAAGCTTTTAGGCATTAACTTCGCCCTCGGTGTTGTCTCAGGCATGACCATGGAATTTGAATTTGGCCAAAATTGGTCTTACTTTTCACGGTTTATTGGTGGCAGCTTTGGACCTATTTTGGCCATTGAGGGCATTACGGCATTTATGCTTGAAGCAACGATGATTGGTTTATTCTTTTTTGGTTGGGATAAATTATCAAGAAAAATGCACTGGTTTGTTACATTACTATTAGCCATTGGCTCTTCACTATCAATTGTTAATATCTTAGCTGCAAATAGTTGGATGCGACATCCAATTTTTACTAACTTTGACATTGCACATATGAATTTAGGACTAACATCATTAGCCGGCCTATATTTAAGTGAATTAGCCCAAATATCCGTTGGTCATGTTGCTTTTGCTGCATTTACCTTAGCAAGTATGTTTGTCATTGGTATCTCAGCATTTTATCTGAAACATAACCAACATCGTGAATTTGCAATTAAATCTATGTCAATTGCTGCAGGGTTTGGCTTTATTTGCGTTTTAGCCGTCGGCTTTTATGGTGATCAAAATGGCCTAGAAGTTGCAAAAGACCAACCTGAAAAAATGGCTGCAATTGAAGCACAATGGGAAACTCAAAAACCACCTGCAAGCTGGTATATGGTTGGCATTCCACACCAACAACAAGAAGATAATAGCTATGTATTATCCATACCTTATGCATTAAGCTTAATTGCCGATCATAACTTAACGGGTACTGTTGAAGGCTTAAAGCCAATTATGGCAAGCTATTACCAACCCATTAAATCTGGCTATGTTGCTTTAGAAAAACTTATTAAAATTAGATCTGGTAAGGCAACCAAAGAAGATGAAGCAATCTTTGAAGCTAACAAAGAAAACCTTGGCTTTGGCTTTTTATATCATAGTGTTAATGGCATGGATGCAAAACTTACTCACAAAGGGATTGTCAAAACACAAAAAGCGTCAATTCCTGAAGTATGGATTTCATTCTGGTCATTTAGACTAATGCTTGGTATGTGGGGTATTATGCTACTTGTTTTACTATTCGCAGTTATACGAATCTATTATCATAAAATACAATTTAAAAAGTATATGCTATGGATTTTTATGCTTGTCATTCCAGCACCTTATATTGCTGTTGAATGTGGTTGGATACTCTGTGAAAACGGCCGTCAACCGTGGATGGTTTATAAAATAATTCCAACAGGCATTGGTAGCTCAAACCATTATGTAAGTACTTTAATTATTACTATCTGTGGTTTCGCATTGATCTATGCCACCTTATTTATACTCGAATTATTCTTAATGTTTAAATATGCACGTCTAGGCCCTGGAAAATACATTGCGGAGAATGCCAAATGATTAGTTATGAATTTTTACAAGTTTTTTGGTGGTTAGTGCTAGGGATTATGTTTTGTATTTATGCATCCACTGCAGGTTATGATCTTGCTGTTACAATGATTTTTCCATGGCTTAAATCAGAAGAAGATAGACGCATTGTACTTAATACCTCAGCACCTGTTTGGGATGGTAATAATACTTGGATTATCTTTATTGGTGGTTTAATGTTTGTGGTTTTTCCACCCTTATATGCGATTTCATTCTCAGGTCTTCTTGCCGCTATTTACTGTATATTATGGAGCTTTTTTCTAAGACCCGTTGGTTATGATTACCGAGGAAAAATTGACTCACATAAATGGAGAAGAATGTGGGACTATCTATTATTTATCAGTGCTTTTATTCCAGTACTTGTTTTTGGTGTAGCTGCTTCTAATGCATTTATTGGTTTTGGTTATCAAACAGATCCTATTTTTTTAAGAACTGACTTTAATGAAACCTTTTGGGAATTATTATCTGTTTGCGGGATTTTAGGTGGACTTAGTTCATTATTGATGCTGTTAGCTCACGGTGGCATTTATATTGCCAGAAGAACGGAAGATCATTTGCGTGCCTTAGGTAAGAAAATTCATTTTGTATGTACCATTTTATTTATCATTGCATTTATCTTAATGGCGCTTTTCATTGTCTTTATTTATGGCTTTGACTATAAAGTTGTAGCTAATTCTTATGATATTGTTGCCATCTACAAGCCTCATGGCTGGTGGACTAACTTAATCGCCCATCCTTGGAAATTTCTAGGGCCTATCGGTATTGTCATCTTTATTATATTAAGCTTAATACTTAATTATAAAAATAAATTTGCTTTAGCCTTCTGGGCAAATACAGGCGTTATCTTTTCAACCATTGGTTCAACTGGATTAATCTTATATCCTTATATTTTTCCATCCTATGAAAAACCCCAACAAAGCTTAACACTTTGGAATGCAACACCTAGCCATTATACATTACAAAGCCTTTTCTATATTGCTATTGTCTGTTTTGTAATTGTTACAATCTACAGATTATTTGGCTATTACACACTGTGGCATAAAGAAAAAACAATTACTAAAAAAATCTATGAAGAAAACAAAAATCATTTTTATTGATGGAGTTTAATGATGAAAAAAGCAAAATTAACCTACCTATTATCACTTTTAATTTTAATCGTATTGATTGTATTAGAGTACACAATCACTCTACCCTTTAATAGCTATATTCTAACCCTTATTTTTCTATTTTTAGCTTTAATTTCAGGCTTTTCCCTATGCACTATTTCTGAAAAATATTTTGAGAAAAATAAAGACAAGCAATCTAATGACTCTGATAATTTAACTTCTTAAATAATCAACAATCATATAGCCACCTAAAAAATCCTTAATTATCAACTAAAATAATAAATAGAATTTATTTTAAACAAAATAATATTTACATTATAAAAAAGGGAATTTATACCCACTTATATAGTATTACTAATTCCCTTTTATTTAGATAATCATAAAAGGTGGTACATGGCTGATACGCATTATAGAAGTTTATTAAAAGCCATTAGTTGGCGTATTATTTCTGTTATATTTACAACGCTAATAAGTTGGATTATTACAGGTAGTTTCAAGATAGCCATTTCAATTGGCATTATTGATGTAGCTGTTAAAATTTTTCTATTTTATTTTCATGAGCGGATATGGCAACGTATTAAACTAGGTAAAATGAAACGCAAACCATATCCACCGCCTTAAACAGCTTTCAAATGCTTATTGACTAAATGGACAAAGCCTGCTGGATCTTCCAATTGACCACCTTCAGAAAGAACCGCTTGTTGATGTAGTAGATTTGTCCAGTCAGCAAAAACAGCTTCATCTTGCTCTTCTTTAAGGTGCTTAACTAAATCATGACTTGGGTTAATCTCCAAAATTGGTTTAGACATACCAAAACCTGGTTGACCTGCTTCTGCCATAACTTTTTGCAAATGCAAACTCATACCGTGATCACCAATAACAAGACAGCTTGGTGAATCAGTTAAACGTTTTGAAATACGTACCTCTTCAATTTTTTCACCAAGTACTTCTTTCATCTGTTTAATGACAGACTCAAAGTCTTCTTTGGCTTTTTCTTGTTCTTTTTTATCATCTTCATTATCTAACTCACCTAAATCTAAATCACCTTTAGCAATTGACTTAAGTGCTTTGCCATCAAACTCTGTTAAATGAGATGCTAACCATTCATCAACACGGTCAGATAATAATAACACTTCAATACCTTTTTTATTGAAAATTTCTAACTGCGGATTATTTTTAGCTGCCGTATAACTTTCACCTGTTACATAATAGATATCTTTCTGCTCTGGTTTCATACGTGCGATGTATTCTTTTAATGAAATATCTTGAGCATCAGTGCCATTATGTGTTGATGCAAAGCGCAATAAATCAGCAATTTTTTCTTTATTATCCTGATCTTCAATCACACCTTCTTTTAAGACTTGACCAAATGCAGCATAGAATTTTTCATATTGTTCTAAATCATTTTTAGCCATTTTAGCTAACATATCCAAAACTTTTTTAACGCTGGCTTTTTTGATTTTATCTAAAATACGGTTATGTTGAAGAATCTCACGTGAGATATTCAGTGGTAAGTCACTTGAATCAATAACACCTTTTACAAATCGTAAATATTGAGGCATTAACTCTGTACTTTCCATAATAAAGACACGCTGAACATATAAATGAATACCGCTTTTACGATCACGTTCCCATAAATCAAATGGTGCTTTTTCAGGTAAATAAAGTAATGTTGTATACTCTTGATTACCTTCAACTTTATTATGCGTCCAAGTCAATGGATCAGCAAAGTCATGTGAAATATGCTTATAAAATTCTTTATATTCTTCATCGCTAATTTCATTTTTAGATCTCTGCCATAAAGCTTTAGCTTTATTGACCGTCTCCCACTCATCTAAAACAGTCTCATTACCTTTATCATCATGTTCACGCTTTTTCATTTGAATTGGAAACGCGATATGATCTGAATACTTAGTAATAATGCTACGCAGGCGCCAATTATCCAAAAATTCTGCTTCTTCGTCTTTCAAATGCAAAATAACTTCTGTACCACGTGTTGCTTTAGTAATTGTCTCAAGTGAGAACTCTCCATCACCCTTAGACTGCCAACGTATACCTTCATCTGAACTTAAACCTGCTCTACGTGTATTAACTGTTACTTCATCAGCAACGATAAAAGCAGCATAAAAACCAACACCAAATTGACCGATTAACTGTGAATCTTTTGCTTTATCACCAGATAAAGCTTCTAAAAACTGCTTTGTACCTGATTTAGCAATTGTTCCTAGGTTTTCAATTGCTTCTTCACGTGACATACCAATACCATTATCACGAACAGTTACTGTTTTATTTTCTTTATCAAAATCAACCTGGATGGTTAATTCTGAGTTATCTTCCATTAATTCAGGTTTAGCGATCGCTTCAAATCTAAGCTTCTCTGATGCATCTGATGCATTTGAAATTAATTCTCTTAAAAAGATCTCTTTATTTGAATACAAAGAATGAATCACTAAATGTAATAATTGCTTTACTTCAGTTTGAAAACCAAATGTTTCTTTATTCTCTGCCATTGTCATTAATCACTCCATCTTTTTTATCAACATAATTAATCTAACAAAGCTAAATATTGGGTTTAATTTTCATAATTCAAGTATTTTTAGCGTTTTAAATGATTTAATATCTTTTGAGCTAATGCTTGACTAATTCCAGGTATTTTTTCTAATTCATATACGGATGCTTTTGATAATTCCTGCCAACCACCAAAATGATCTAATAAAGCCTGTCTACGTTTAGGGCCAACACCTGGAACTGCTTCAATTAATGATTGCCGTCTACCTTTCGCTACTTTTTTCCTTTGGTGTGTAATTGCAAAACGATGAGCTTCATCACGAATTCGTCTTAATAATAAAAACGCTGGATCATAGGCTTTTAAATTTACAGGTGGCTGATCAGAATATAAGTAAATATCTTCTTTACCTGAAATACGTTCTTTACCCTTAGCTAATGATAGTAGTTTAACCTTATTCTTTAGCTTAAATTCTCTAAGTACTTTTTCAGCCTCTTTAAGCTGCCCCTTGCCACCATCAATAATTAAAACATCAGGTAAATTATCTTTTTCTATACCCGATAGCGTTCTTCTTTTTACTGTTTGGGCAATTGCGGCATAATCATCGCCTGAACGTACACCTTCTATGTTATATTGTCGATACTGACTTTTATCCATACCTTTATCAGAGAAGACAACACAAGAAGCCACTGTTGCTTCTCCTTGAAAGTGACTAATATCAATACACTCAATTCTTTGTGGCACTGCTTTTAGTTTTAACCAACTAGTTAAAGCTATCAGATAATCTAAAATTTGTTGTTGGCTAATACTTTCTATTTTTAATTTTTGCTCTGCATTAATTTTTGCTAGATTCTGCCACTTTTTCTTTAAAGCTTTAGGTTGCTTTAACCATTGTATTTTGCGATTGGATAACCGAGAAATCGCAAGCACTAATTGTTGGTTAATTAAATGATTTTCAGGCACGATAATTTCATGGGGATAAAAATTACTTTGAAATTCCTTCAAATAATGTTGTGCAAGAAAGTTTTCAATCACTTCACTTTCTGAACGCTCAAGTGATAAGTTAATCATCCAATTACGATCACCGATTAAACTACCATGGCGTACGCTTAAAAGTGTTATACAAGCAAATTCATCTTTTATTGCAATACCAATAATATCAATATGTTGATTTTTAAATTGCTCTATATGCTGTTGTTCTTGAAGACGCCTTAATAACATTAATTGATCACGTAATCGTATTGCCAATTCATATGCTTCATTATCAGAAGCTTGATGCATTTTTTCTGACACAAAAGCTAATACTTCTGTTAATTTACCATCTAAAAATTGTTTTAGCATATTAACTTGTTGCTGATAGTCTTCATCTGTTGTTAATCCAACACAAGGTGCTAAACAACGCTTAATTTGGTATTGTAAACAAGGTCTTGTTCTTACTTTATAGTAACTATTTTGACATTGCCTAATTGGAAAAAGCTTTTGCAATAAACTTAAGGTATCTTTAACTGAAGATAGTGATGGATAAGGCCCAAAATAGTCATTTTTTTTATCTACTTTACCTCTAAAGCCAAATACTCGAGGAAAACGATCTTTACTAATAACAATATAAGGGTAACTCTTATCATCTTTGAAAAAAATATTATAATGTGGCTTATGTTTTTTGATTAAATTACTTTCTAAGATAAATGCGTCATAATCACTTGATGTAATTGTAAATTCAATACGCTTTATTTTTGTAACCATATACATGGTTTTTGTATCATGTGCTTTTTTTTGAAAGTAGCTATTAACCCTTTTATAAAGATTTTTTGCTTTACCAACATAAATTAGTTGGTCATCATTATTATAGAAACGGTAAATACCTGATAGTTTTGGAATTTTTTTTAGAAAAGAGGTTAATTCAGTCAAAGACTAATTATCCATTTCAATCAATTTATGCTTAAATGCAAGATGTGTTAATTCAACATCAGTTTCTACATCAAGCTTTTCAAAAAGACGATAGCGGTAACTATTAACAGTCTTTGGACTTAAATATAACTGATCAGCAATTTCTTGAACTTTCTGACCACTGGTTAGCATAATTAACACCTGTAATTCACGTTCTGATAAGTTATCAAATGGCGACTCATCATCATATGATAAATGTTTGAGCGCTAATTGTTGTGCAACTTCTGGTGAAATATAACGCTGGCCTGCATAAACTGTTTTGATCGCTTTGATAATTTCATCAACACCAGCACCTTTAGTCATATAACCTGCTGCACCGGCTTGCAATACACGTGATGGATAAGGCTCATCACCATAGACAGTGACGACAAGAACTTTTGTATTGACTTGGCCTTGTACAATACGTCTGGTTGCTTCTAAGCCACCAATACCTGGCATTTTCACATCCATTAAAACGACATCTGGTTTTAAGCTATTAACCAATTTAATTGCTTCTTCACCACTTTTCGCTTCACCAACAATTTTAATACCAGGAATATCACCTAATAACTTTTTAATGCCTAACCTTACCAAATCATGATCATCAACTAGCAATACTCTGATCAACTCAACCTCCAATGATAATCAATCTCTAAAATTATTTGTTAAAATAATACCATAGAGTAACAAATCGGTCACGATAATAGTCTACTTAAATATAACCAACACTCAAATAAAACGGTTATATTTATTTACACAAAAAAAATGCCTTAAAATTAAATAACTTTAAGGCATTCTCTCTACAAATAAATTTGATTATATCACTAAATTTCTATGGTACTAATAAAGTAACCTGATAGATTTTAGCTCCCTCTTTAAAGCTTGCAGGCATTGTCTCTTCAGAATCAACTTCACGAGCACTAAAGCCTTCATAACGATAGGTTAAATACATTAAACGGCCATCAACACAACATAACGTATCATTTAGCATACGAGGATCTTTGACTTCAATACCTACGCATTTAGAAAAGATACTTTTACCGGTTATTGTTTGCACATCACCATCATTTAAAATACGAGCAACCAATTCAAGCATGGTTTGCTTATCTTCAAAAGCTTTTTTATCGCCAATTACTGGTGATAAGTATTTACCTAATAACAACCACTCTGGTGTTGCAAATATACCATGCTTTTGAAATTCATCTGTTAAATCATTACCTGCAACAACATGAACTCCGCCATATTTACCATGACGCCAAGCTTGAATGGCTTTATCTCCATATTGTGTACCAATTTCTTTATCTGTTACACGAGCTAATGTTTGTAAATAACGTAATCGATCACCGCGAGATTCTGGAGCATATAATTCATATTCATTTTTTGTCGCTCTTGGTGGTTCTCCCTCATTAAACAACAACCAATTTGCAGAGCACTCAATTCCAAGATTCCTTGCTCGCTTACAAACTTTTTCTGCAACATATTTAGTTAAATCACGTTTATTTGATTCCACTAGGCGTAATGTTGCTACACCAATCATATCATCAAATCCAGCTTCTTCACAAAAGTTCTTCTGTGATAACTTAGTTAAACGACGTAAATAAATTACTCTATCTTTTGCATTTGAAAAGTCCAGTGCCATTTTTTTCTCTCTCTTAAGTTAATTGTCCATCCTGGCGTCCCTCAACAATATTCATCCCATTACACAACAATGCAATTTTGGAAATATTGCTTGATGCATTTATATCATACTTCAAAAGCATATGTCCAACCACTTCACAAAAAAAATTCATAATTTTCTTATAAATCATTCTTATTAAACAAGTTATACAAACTTTTTCTTATGAAATTTAATTTTTATATGAATATTTCATTTATCTTTTGCGCAGTATTTGTCTATCTATAAATTAATATTATGACTAATTAAATATATTCATTTCTAAATGGGCTAAATAGCACCTAATTAGCTATCGAATTTAGCTAATTCTTGTTATGATATTTTTTAGATTTTAAATGAAAACATACTTAGGTTTATATATGAAAATCACTCTTTATCATAACCCTAAATGCAGCAAAAGCCGCGATGCATTAGATTATTTAACTAAAAATGTTTCAGAGTTTGAAGTAATTGAATATTTAAAAACCCCACTTTCTTCAGATGAAATTTTGATTATCTGTGAAAAGCTTAATATAGCACCAAAACAATTAATTCGCACAAAAGAAAAACTTTTTTCTGAACTAGGGCTGTCGACTGATGATGATTTAAGCCATTATCAATGGGCTGAGATATTAGCAAACCACCCTTCTCTGATTGAGCGCCCCATTGTCCTTACATCAAATAATGCTGCCATCGGACGACCATTAGAAAACATTATTGATTTATTCAAACATTCAAATAAATCGCATGGATAAATCAATTGCTTGAATGTGTTTAGTAATACCACCTATTGAAATAAAATCAACACCTGTCTCTGCAATATCAACAATTGTATTTAAGTCAACATTTCCCGATGCTTCAAGTAATACTCTACCATTGGTTATATCAACAGCTTTTGTCATTTGTTCTAAATTAAAATTATCTAACATCACCACATCAGCACCCGCTAAAATAGCCTCATCAAGTTCTGAAAAATTTTCAATCTCAACTTCAATTGATTTGTCTTTGGCAATATAACGTGCATTTTGAACGGCTTGGGTAATTGAACCACAAGCTAGAATATGATTTTCTTTAATCAAAAAAGCATCAAATAATCCAATTCTATGGTTCATACCACCGCCACAATGTACTGCATACTTTTGTGCATAGCGAAACCCTGGAATCGTTTTTCTTGTATCTAAAACTTGTGCTTTTGTATGTGCTATTTTTTTTACAAATTCATTTGTTCTTGTCGCAACACCAGAGAGCATTTGCAGAAAATTCATCGCTGTTCTCTCTGCTGATAAAATAGATTTAGCATGACCATAAGCTTCAAACAAAACGGCATTTTTTGAAACTTTTTCACCATCATTAACATAACTTGTTAATTTAATATCAGGATTAACTTGTCTAAAAACTTCATAGACCCATGGCATGGCACAAACAACCATATCTTCTCTAGTAATTACTTGTGCTTTTCTATTGGTATTATCTTTAACTAACTCTGCTGTAATATCACCTGTATTAATATCTTCATCTAAGGCAGAAGCCACCATAGATTGAATTAATTTATCTTCTACTTTATCTATTTGTTTTATATTTAAATGTAATTGATTATTCTTTGTTACTTCAAACATATTAGTTTTACCAATTGATTATCTGACCATCATAATTATAAAATGAACCACTATTATCGATATTCAATTGCTCTATAATTGATGCAATACCTGTTACACTTGTTTTAGCATCGATTAACGCATTTGGGCCACCCATATCTGTTTTAACCCAACCTGGATGTATAATAGCAACTGATATATCTTGATCCTTTAAATCAATACTTAAGCTTTTTGCTGCTGCATTTAAAGCGGCTTTTGACATACGGTAACCATAACACCCACCTGACTGGTTATCGGAAATGGATCCCATCTTACTTGTCATCATAATGATTTTGCTATTTTCATTTATTAAAGGTAATAACGCATAGGTAACAGCTAATGAACCAAACGCATTCACTTTCATATTATTAAGCATCTGCTCTAAATTAAAATCATTTAAAGAATCATTACACCATTGACCTGCATTATTAATTAAAATATCAATTTTTTGCGGCTGAATTTCATTCACTAGGTAATTTATTGAGTTTTGATCTGTAATATCAATTCCATCAACAACTTGTAAACTTGCAGTATTTGTTTTTTTTATTTGCGCCAAACTGTCAGAGATATTTCTACAAACAGCAATTACATGATAACCTTTATCAAGGTAATGTTTAACCATACAAAGCCCAACACCACGATTAGTTCCTGTAATTAAAACTGTTTTTTTATGATTATGAATTGCCATATTATATTGCCTCTGTTTGTTCCATCAGCCAAGATTTTATCTGTTGATCTTTAATTAAAGGTGTGATTTCATCACGAATGCGTTGGTGATAGGCATTTACTTGTTTAATTTCTTCTGCTGAAAGCAGGTCTTTATTAATCAATTTTAAGTTATAAGGTACCAGTGTTAAATCTTGAAACTGATAAAACTCTCCATATTCTGTTGTCTCTTTATCAGTAACTAAGCATAAATTTTCAATTCTAATTCCATAATCACCATCTTGATAATAACCCGGCTCATTACTAACAACCATACCTGGTTTTAATGGTACTTTGGTAATCATTTTTGATATTTTTTGAGGGCCTTCATGAACACACAAGAAACACCCAACACCATGACCTGTACCATGACGATAATCTAAACCTTCCTTCCATAAAGGCATACGCGCTAAAAGATCTAGTGTTTCACCACAAGTACCATTAGAAAAGACTGCATTGCCTAAAGCTAAATGCCCTTTTAAAACCAATGTGTAATTTCTTTTTTGTTCATCCGTTGGACTACCTAAATGCACAACACGTGTAATATCTGTAGTACCTTCAAAATATTGTCCGCCAGAGTCAACCAAATAAAGATTAGTATCATTAATTGCGATATCAGTTTCTTTAGATACCGCATAATGAATAATCGCACCATGAGGGCCAAAACCACTAATTGTATTAAAGCTAGGTCCCTGACAACCTTCTTGCTCTAATCTAAACTGGTATAACTTTTCAGCTACAGATAATTCACTAACACCACCTTGCCAGTTATTCTCTAGCCAATGTAAAAAGCTTATTACCGCAACTGCATCTTTTTTATGTGCAATTTTCATCCCCTTTTGCTCAACTGCATTTTTAATTGCTTTTAATCGAACAACCGGAGACTGATGATAATAAGGTGTTATTATGTCATTTAAGGTATTCATTACCCATTGATTAACAGTTACATCATCTAAATAAACACCACCTTCAAGAGATGCTAAATCTTCTTTAAATTCAATTTGTGGTTTTATACTTACACCTTGTGCGATTAATACATCGCTAACCTTTTGATCAACTTTCTCAAGATTAATATATAATACAGCATGATCTAAACCTATGATTGCATAACAAATAGCTACAGGATTAAAATTAACATCATTGCCTCTAATATTAAATATCCAAGCAATTTCATCTAATGCTGATAATATTAAATACTGGCAATTAGCTTGTTTAATTTCTTCTTGAACTTGAAGTATTTTTTCTTTTGCTAATAAGCCTGTATAATTCTCATTCACAACAAAAATTGGATCTTTAGGTAATTGAGGTAGTGATTCTAGCTGGTTTCTTGCTTGATCAACTAGATTTTCTTCTACAAAAACAAGTTCACCTTCATGTGCATTAAGGGCGCAACGTAATTGATGTGCTCGTTTAACATTAATTACTTTAGGGTCAACACCTAAACGAATACCTTTAGGTTGACTAACTACCCAACTTTCAATTTCAGGGCTAAAACCAGATTGCCTCATCAGTTCAAATTCTTGTGCATCTAACTCATTTTCCGCTTGTAAAAAATATCGGCCATCAGTCCATAAATAAGCTTTATGATTACCAATTAATGCATCACCTGCACTTCCTGTAAAATGACTAATCCAGCTACGCCTTTGCCAACAATCTGGCACATACTCACTATTATGCTCATCACTAGAAGGCACTAAATAATAATCTAATTGGTTTTCTTGCATCTTTTCACGAAGCACACTTAAGCGTTGGTCAGACATTTTGGCCTACTCCTTTTAGTATTAATTATCAAAATAAGGAATTTAGATATAATGCCTGATAATATGCCAGTATCGTTGTCAAACATCAAGCAATCATTATGTTGATAGTAACTTTATCACAAGCAACTTATTTAAAATAATCTTAATATGAAGTCTTGATTTATAGCAACCTTAATGAAACAATGTTTTATTATAGAAATACAAAGCTATTTATAATTGACGGGGGGAAAGCAAAATGCAAAATACATTAAATAGTTCAATTACACTGCTAAAAGAAAATTTAGCCAATTTAACCTTAAAAAATCATGAATTCAAGCAATTTGCCACAGGCTTTTATGACCATGTTATTAATACACTGCCTGATGATGAAAAAGCAAATATAGAAATTATTAAGCAGCAGTTATATCAACAATTACAAAAAGAAATTAACTTAGCTCAATATTACATGCAATTTAATGACTTAAGAAAGTTAATCAACAACTGGTACTGTCATGATAATGAACAATTAGAAAATATTTTTAAAATTATTGCTGTTCAAAAAGCCTTGGTACAGCTAATAGATACTGAAATTCTCAATTATCATATTCCAATATTACTGCCAGAGTACCTAAGTTTACAAGCAGTTAATTAACAACCGTAACTCGGTACGTATTAGCTTTTTGATCTTTCATCATGACGATGACTTGACCAGGATAGTCTAATTCCAGCAATTGATTACCTGCTGTCATACTATTTGGCTTACCTAAAGCTGCCAATACTGAACATAAACTCATGCCTTTTTTCACTTGGCGTGAATTAATATCATCCCATGTCCATACAGTACTAGCTGAATCTTCTGAAATAAGGCCTCTACGCTCAATTTCTTTTTTAACTTGTGGTGGCTTATTCTGATAATAAGCAACACATAAATTATTATTGCTAACACCTAATAATTGCTGAGAAGACATCGTTTGAATATTAGAGATACTCTGATCAGTATCTAAACTAAGTTTTGAATTGACATCAACAGCATTATAGACTGAGCATGCTGATAACGTTAATGAAATCATCATTAAAAAAAGTATTTTTTTCATTACTAACTTCCACTAGATTTTAATTTTTGTTAATACTAGCATTAACCATTGCTATAAACCAATACCGTTATATGTTAGTTAATTCTAAGTAATATCTAAATTTGCTTAAAGGCATTATATAACTTTTTCCTTTTCATCAATTAAGTTTTAAGTTATGGTAGTAATCGTACGACCTTAAATAACGAAAGAGGCTTGATTATGTACAAACAATACTATAAAAGCGCATTTATGTCGCAAATTTGGAATGATTAATATAAATTAATAAAGCAAAATAGAGAGAACAAATCATGCTAAACTTAAATCAAAGTTTTTCCATAATTCCCTTTTTATCTAAACTTCCCATTACACTTCTTATTGATAAAGCAGCCAAACGCAGGGTGTAAATTTTTTGTTCAATAACAACTAAAGTTTACACCTTAAATTTATTGGTATGTTTTTTAAGCATATCAGTTGCCAAATCCTTATATAGACTATTTACTTAAAACATAAGTTAGGAGCTTTATCAATGAACCCAAGTACAAGAAATGCCATTGCAAAACTCAGTGTATTTTCTGTTGCAATGATTACAATTACATCGGTTGACAGTATTAGAAACTTACCTGGAAGTGCTTTATTTGGCAGCCATACTGTCTTTTTCTTTCTATTAGCAGGCATCTGCTACTTTATACCAACAGCCTTAGTTTGTGCTGAACTAAGTACAACTTACCCAGAGCAAGGTGGTGTCTACCTTTGGGGTAAAAAAACGCTTGGCAAACCATTTGGCTTTGTTACTTTGTGGTATCAATATGCTGAAAATTTAGTCTTTTACCCACCATTACTAAGTTTTATTATTGCAACTGCAGTCTATCCCTTTGCAAGTCACTTAACTGATAGTAACTTATTTATCTTTTTTGCAATTAATATTGTCTTTTGGACAATCACATTAATTAATATTCGCGGACTTCAAATATCTGCTATTTTTACTAATATTTGTGGTATCTTAGGTCTTGTGATTCCAATGCTTTTAATTTGTAGTGCCGGTATTTACTGGTTTAGTAATCCAAGTTTACCTTCTCAAATTCAATTTAATCAATTAAGCGACTGGATTCCTGATTTTTCTAACTTGCACTTAGGTGCTGCTTTCACAGCGGTTGTCTTATCATTAACCGGTATGGAGATTACAACTGCTTATGCAAATGAAGTTAAAAATCCTCAAAAAAATTACCCTCGCGCATTATTAATTGCAACTTTCTTTATTCTTTTAACATTAACGATTGGTTCTCTCTCAATTGCTACAATCATTGCACCAACAGATTCAACCTTATCGAGTGGTATTATGGTTGCTTTCAGTGCATTTTTTAATCAATTACATCTAAGTTGGGTGATACCATTAATTGCAATTGGCATTGTATTAGGCGGTTTAGCTGGCTTAAATAATTGGATTATTGCTCCAACTAAAGGCTTACATGCCGCTGCAAAAGATGGCTTTCTTCCAAAAGTATTTACTTATGAAAATAAGAAAAAAGCACCAACTGTTTTATTAATTACTCAAGGCATTATTACTTCTTTATTGTCATTAATCTTTATATTTGTACCAAATGTAAATGCTGGTATGTGGGTGCTTAATATACTAATGACTCAGCTTTATATGATTATGTATATTTGTGTATTTATCTCATTTATTGCATCAAGAGTCCGCCATCGTCATCTTCACCGCCCTTTTAGAGTGCCTGGTGGTATTTTCGGAGTCATATTAATTGCAGGTTTAGGTATTATAAGCTCAACGATTACAATTATCGTTAGTTTTGATTTTCCAGCATCAGTTTCCATTAGCACAGGTAGTTATTATTTATTCTTTGGGTTATTTATCTTCACACTTCCTGCTATTGCTGGTATTTATTATTTTAGTCGTCACAGTCGGAATCATTCCAACCAATCTGATCTTTTAATTCCTGAAAGCCATAATGCTACAAAATAAACAACTATAGCAATTAGCATATAAAATAACAAATGGTAAACACGTTGATAAACATTCCATTCAATCCAATGCGTCAAATTGCCTTTTAATGACATAATTGCTACAACCATCATTAATACACTACCTAATACACGCAATAAAAATAGCCAACGACTAAAACCAACAGGTTGATAATAGCCATGTTTTTTTAAATATAGGTATAGTAAAGCCGCGTTAATAAATGAAGCAAGACTTGTTGATAAGGCTAATCCAACATGGCCTAAACCATAGCGCATTAACCATAAAACTAAAATCACGTTTAAAATCATATTACAAAATAAAGCAAAAATAGCAATTTTTACCGGTGTTTTCATATTTTGACGCGAATAAAACGCTGAGACCAATACTTTGACTAAAATAAAAGAAAATAAGCCAAATGCAAAAGCAATTAAACTTTTTTGCGACTCATAAACATCAATAACGTTAAATTTTCCATAATGAAATAAAGTCACTAATAATGGCCCTGATAAACAAATCAAACCTAATGCTGCAGGTAAAGCTAATAATAACACAATCCGAAAAGACCACCTGACAGAGCGTTGATAAGCAACTTCATCCTTTGAAGCATAAGAGCGGGATAAATGCGGTAATACAACCGTTGATAAGGCTACTCCAAAAACGCCCAAAGGAAATTGATTTAGGCGATCTGAGTAATAAAGCCATGAAATACTGCCACTGGGTAAAAATGAAGCAAATATCGTATCTAATAATAAACTAATCTGTGCAACAGATGCACCAAAGAGTGCTGGAACCATTAATTTAATAATTTTTTTCACGCCCTTATGAGACCATCCCCAGGCTGGCATTGCTAATACACCTAGCTGTTTTAAAAAAGGCAGCATAAAAAGTAGCTGAATAATACCTGCTACAAAAACCCCCCAAGCCAGTGCATATACTGGTGGTTGGAAATAATAAGGCGCGGCCCAAGAAAAGCCAATTAAGGAAATATTTAAAAATACAGGTGCAATGGCAGGAATTGCAAAACGCTCGAAGCAATTCATGATGCTACCAGCTAGAGCAGTCAATGATACCAATAATATATAAGGAAAAGTAATTGATAGCATATGCTCTGCCATTTGAAATTTTGCAGGATCATTACCAAATCCAGGCGCAAAAACCCACACCCAAAGACTGGAAAATAGCATACCAAATGCAGATAAAACTAATAATATTGCACCAAGTGTGCCAACCACATGGCGAATAAAATCAACCAGTTCATCCTGTGTATTTTGAGAACGATACTCTGACAATACAGGCACAAATGCCTGAGTAAATGAACCTTCTGCAAACAATCGACGCATAAAATTTGGGATTTTAAATGCAACTAAAAAGGCTTCCATACCACCTGTGGCACCAAAAAAACGTGCCCAAACAATATCTCGAATAAACCCTAAAATCCGTGATAGAAGGGTAAAAAAACTAATTACAAATGTTGATTTTAATAACTTTTTACTCAAACTCTTTTGCCTTATGCCATAATTTATCCATTTCATCAATTGAAGCATCTTCTAAGGATTGCCCACATTTATGTAATGTCTCTTCAATATAACGAAACCTTCTTTCAAATTTATGATTTGCTTTACGCATTACCTGTTCTGGATCAGCTCTTAAATGACGAATTAAATTAACACAAGCAAACATGATATCACCAATTTCTGCTAAAATTTCATCATCACTTTCATTATCTAATGCAAAATTTAATTCATCTACTTCAGAATGTAATTGCTTAAATACTTCTTTTCTTGAGCGCCAATCAAACCCTACCTGTGATGCACGTGTTTGTAATTTATTTGCTACAGATAGTGATGGCATTGATTGAGTAATCTCATCTAAAATACTATGTTTTTCTTGTAACTTTAGTTTTCGTTCTTGTTTTTTTATCTCTTCCCATTTACGTTCTAACTGAATTACATCATCTTCTAGCTCATCAGCAAATACATTTGGGTGTCTACGAATTAATTTATCAGTCAAATAATTAACCACATCATAGAAATCAAATCCACCTTCTTCTTTTGCAATCTGTGCATAAAAAATAATTTGATTTAATAAATCAGCTAATTCTGTCTTTAAATCATTTGCATTTCCCCTTTCAACTGCATCAGCAACCTCATAAGCTTCTTCAATGGTATGGCGAACTAGTGATTGCCAGCTTTGTGCTTTTGTCCATTGGCAAGGGCGTTTGGAATTTCTCATAATATCCATTATTTCTAACAAATTAGCGACTGGATCATTCGCATTATTTATTTTACTCATCTTTATATTTACTTAATATTTATCTCTTAATTGACGCAGATGGTTAAACACCTCTATAGGTGATTGATGATTAAATTGTTCAATATCATTTAAACGTAAAAAAGGATTAATTTTAGCTTCTAGCGCTAAATCAGTTATTTGGCGTGTCTCTGGTGTTTGTTTTTGAACTATTTCCATTAATTCACTTATCTTTTGATTATTTGAATCGACTGTTTTAGCAAAAGCTAAATTTTTCAAAATATAATCATGGCCTGGATAGATAAGAGTGGCTTGAGGCAATTGTTTAATTCTATCAATTGAACGAAATAATGCGTTAATATCTGCTGAATGGTGGCGGCAATTTCCAACACCTGCATTAAATAAGGTGTCACCACAGATTATTCGTGATATATCATCAGGTGTTTTTGGCATAAAAAATGAAATATGACCTTTAATATGCCCTGGTGTCTCCAATACATCAAACGTTAAAATCTCACTTAAATTGACTTGATCCCCTTCTTTTAAGGCAATATCAACCTGTGGCAAATAACCCACATTCAAATGATGAGCGTATATTGGTGCACTGGTTAAATCTGCCAGTGGCTTTGCACCTTGATAGTGATCTGCATGCTCATGGGTGATAAAAATAGCAGCTAAATTTAAACCTTGCTCTTGAATAACAGAATATACTTTTTTAACATCTAAAGGATCAATTGCAACAGCTAAATTAAGCTTACGATCAACAATAATATAATTATAATTTTCAAGCGGATTATTAAGATAAAGACGAATAATCTCTAACATATGAATTCTTTAATTTGATAAATAGCTTATGATCATTAGGCTATCTTAACGAGCATTTTAGAAAATGAAAAGGACTTTTAAGCAGCCTCAGCCATAAATGACTTTAATTTAGCTAATGCATTTGCTTCTAGCTGCCTAATACGCTCTGCTGAAACATTATATTTATCCGCTAAATCATGTAATGTGGCTTTATCATCAACCAACCAACGTTGTGTAATGATATCACGACTACGCTCATCAAGCTGGTCAACAGCTGCAAATAAGCTATGATGTAGTTGAATCGCAGTATCTTCTTTTTCAACGATAGATTCAAGCTCACTATTTGGATCTTCCAAATACATCGAAGGTGATAATTGTGGTCCTTCTTCTTCATCATTGGATAAGTCAAATGCCATATCATAAGCATTCATACGTTTTTCCATCTCGATAACTGTTGCTTTATCAACGTTTAAATCTTTAGCAACTGCTTCAATTTCTTCTTGGGTAAACCAACCTAAACGCTCTTTATTACTTCTTAAATTAAAAAATAATTTTCTTTGTGCTTTGGTTGTGGCAATTTTAACAATACGCCAGTTTTTAAGGATATATTCATGCATTTCTGCTTTTACCCAGTGTACGGCAAATGATACTAAGCGCACACCAACGGTAGGATCAAAACGACGTACCGCCTTCATCAAACCAATATTACCTTCCTGAATTAAATCAGTTAGTGGTAAACCATAACCTGAAAAACCACGTGCAATACGTACAACAAAGCGTAAATGTGACATAATTAAGCGTTGTGCAGCAGCTAAGTCGTTTTGTGATCTTAGGCGCTGTGCTAATTCTTTTTCTTCTTTTTCAGACAGCATTGGGATATTATTAACATACTGAATATAACGATCCAAGCCGCCTGTGTCGGTAAGTGCCGGCACCGGCAATGTATTTTGTCTTACTACAAGCGATTTGCTCATTTAAATCTCCCCGATATAATGATTGCGTATATTATATCAGAAGCAAAGGGTAAAAAACAACCTTTAAGATGACTGTTTTTTGTTCAATAAATTACATTTATAGTATATGATAAAAATTTATTTTTTAATTATTGTTCTCTATCGTTTTTTTAGCAACAATCATATAACGAACACCATCTTTTTGGCCTTCAGTTATTTTAATCGTGCCATCGGCAGTTTTCTTTGTTTCTACGATTTGATAGTTTTTATTCAACTGTGCTTTCCAAATCTCATGTGCTTTTTTGTACTGTGCTAGATTAACCCAGCCAATTTGACCATTTGCTGTATTACCTACTTTTACCCAGCCATCATCTTTGTAAATTTTTACAAATGGCGTTGAAAGGTCAATCTTTGTATAAGATGACTCTTTAGATGGGCTTTGATAAAGATAGATTTTAGATAAATTATGATTATATACCTTCGCTTGATCATTATAAACAACTTTACCAGCATAGCTTCCGCCAATTAAACTTCCAATGACAATAACCATTAAACCAATTGACAGCATTACTTTTGTTAAGCTTAACATGTTTTAACTCTCCATATTTTATTCATGCTACATTGAATAATTAGCTAATCAGCCAATCAAAATCAAGAGCATTCTTTCTAATTTTACAAATTTATTTAAAATATTACTTATATTTTACTTTGTGAGGCGTAATTTTGCACCTTTTATTAATTCATACATCAAAGGTACAATAAATAAAGAAAATAAAGTTCCTAGAACCAGTCCCAATAATAACTATTGCTAAAACATACCAAATTTTATGCCATTTAAATAATTACTAAACGTTAATTTCAACGTATAATATTCACAAAATATTAAAAATTTTTAGGTTTTATTATGAATAGACCAACTGCACTTATCACAGGTGCTAATGCGGGTATTGGCAAAGCTGTTGCAAACTACTTTGCACATAAATCATATAATCTTGTATTAATTGCTAGAGATTCTCAACGATTAGAGACAGTTAAACAGTCCCTTCAAACTATTAACGCTGATATCAACATCAAAGCCTTCTCTATTGACTTGGGAGACATGCATCAAGCTTATCAACAATTAACCGAAATTATAAAAAATATCGACAATTTAAGTGTTGTATTTAACAGTGCAGGTATCGCACGTTATGGCACAAGTGAAACAACATTAGAAGATTTTGATGATTTAATCGACATTAACACCAAAGGTGCGTTTGCTGTTGCTAAAGCTGCTGCAGCTAAAATGAAACAACAACAAAGTGGCTATATTTTTAATCTTGCTTCTTATGCTGCTAAACGCCAAGTTCCAAGAACTGGCAGCTATTCAGCTAGCAAATGTGCTTTAGTTGGCTTCTCTGAAGCTTTATTAATTGAAATGGCTGCTTTTAATGTTAAAGTTACAAGCCTTTGTCCAAGTGTTATCAATACAGATATGACTAAAGATTTTAGTATTGATAATACCGATAAATTAACTACAGATGATATTACATCAACTATTGATTATTTGCTTAACTTAAGCCCTAATGCTATTATTCCAAGCATCGATATTCAATTAAAAGGCTTTGTTACTGGTCAATTTACAGCAAATAAAACCTTTGATTAGACAACATAAATAAAAAGATAACATAATGACTCATATCAACTATATAGAAGTTGATGAACGCCAAGGCCAGCGCATTGACAACTTTCTTTTAAGTTATTTCCATTATAAAGCACCTAAAAGCTTAATTTATCGTTTGATTCGTAAAGGCGTCATTCGAGTAAATAAGAAGCGCACCACACCTTCTTATAAGCTACAATTAGGCGATATTGTGAAAATCCCTAATATTGAAATTAATAAAACAGAGAAACAACCAATTTCAATTGAAAAAGCTGAATTTCTTGAGCATTGCATTTTATTTGAAGATGAATATTTAATCGTTTTGAATAAACCCTATGGCCTAGCTGTCCATGGTGGTAGTGGCATTGATGCAGCATTAATTGAGCGCTTACGTGTTATTCGCCCTAATGAAAAACGCCTAGAATTAGTGCATCGACTTGATAAAGCAACATCCGGTTGTATTATTATTGCTAAAAAACACCATATTTTAACTTATTTTCATGAATTATTAATTACAAAAAAAATGAAAAAGATCTATCATGCTTTGGTTCATGGGCAATGGCCTAAAAAATTAAATAAAATTGATTTAGCTTTATATAAATACAAACGCCCATCTGGTGAACACGCAGTTAAAGTAAGTCCTGAAGGTAAACCATCATTGACAACGGTAAATATTATAAAGTCATTTAACAATGCTGCAACACTTGTTGAGACACGACCTCTCACTGGTAGAACACATCAATTACGTGTCCATTTAGCCCATAATAAACATCCAATTATTGGTGATGAAAAATACGGCGATCATCATAAAGATAAATATTTCTACCAAAATAATCATAAACGCCTTTTTTTACATGCTCATGAACTACGCTTTATCCACCCTGTTAGTGAAAAGCCAATGACAATACAAGCACCTTATGATGATGCTTTCATTGCATGTCTTGAAGATTTATCGAATTCAACTGATTGATGTAGATATTCCTTTGACTGCATTTCATGTAAACGACTGACCGTGCGTTGAAATTCAAATTCAAAATGTTTACCTTGATAAAGCTCTTTCATAGACACATCTGCAGATATAAATAATAAAACTCTGGAATCATAAAATTCATCAACTAATGCTATAAAGCGTCTTGTTTCGTCATTTAATTTATCAGTTAAAAGAGGAATTTCACTAATTAAGACTGCTTTATATTTAGCTGCCATTTCAATATAATCATGTACACCTCGCCCATAGCCACAAATACTATTAAATTCAAACCAAGCAACTTCATCACTTAATCGTACTGCATCAATTTCTCGCCCTTCCATTAATAAGCTTTGTGATTCTAAATAATCCCCTTGGCATAATTCTTGAAAAATATCATCCATCTTCTTCAATGCTTTCTCCTTTGTTAATCCATTATAATAACGGCTTGCTTCTGCTATTTGAGAGAAACGATAATCAATACCACTATCTAAATTATAAACACTAACATTGGCTAACAATTTATTAATCGCTGGTATAAAAAGCTCTCTTTGTAATCCACCTTGATACAATTTTTCAGGCGCTACATTTGATGTTGCCACAAGAGCTAAACCCCGGTCAAATAATTTAGTAAATAATCCACCTAAAATCATTGCATCGGCTATATCTTCAACAAAAAATTCATCAAAACAAATGATATGCATTTCAGATACTAATTCATCCGCTAACTTATCTAAAGGTGACTTTTGGCCTTTAAACGCTTTTAATCGCTGATGCACCATTTTCATAAAATGGTTAAAGTGAATTCTTTTTTTATATTCTGTCTGTAATTGACTATAAAATAAATCCATTAAAAATGTCTTACCTCTGCCAACACTTCCCCAAATATATGCCCCTTTAATTGGCTTGATTCTATGAATCATTTTCCCTGGCAACCAACGTAACCTTAACTTATGTTTCTTTTTTTCATTTTCATTTACTTTAAGCAATATTTCTTGTAATGCTTTAATAACTTCAAGTTGATTAGCATCTTGCGCATAACCTTTTTTTGATATTTCTTTTTTATATAATTCAATAAGATCCATAATAAATAGCATGTTAAGTTGATTTTTAATTATATTTTACAATTATACAATAAAAAATTAAATTCATATAAATATTAGTTTAATACTTTCTTCGGCTCTTTAATAAAAAAAAGTAAAAATGTAGCGATAAGAACACTAATCGGTAAAATAATAAATGCTAAATGAAAGCTATGTAATTTATAATTCATACCGATAACGTTTGGCTCAAGCATATCTAAAAATTTACCAATTAAGCCATCAAATAGACCACCTAAAACAGGCTCACCTGAATTAATCAATGCAACGGCTGTTGCTACCGCCCAAATTGGATTAACACGTCTGCCAACGACAAAAGCCAACATAAAACAGCTCATAAAAAATCCAAATAAAAAGCAAGATAAAACTAACAACCAATAGTTCATATGTATGTATAAAGCAAAAAACAAACAGACAGATGATATCGTATTACAAATAATCATAATACTTAATCGACGGTCTATTATCTCAGATAATTTCCCCATACAAGGCGCACCAATTGCCATACCAAAGAAAATACTCGAAATAACAAACGCTGCACTTTCTTTATCTAAGCCCTCATAAAAAGTTCTTAAATAAACATTGCCCCAAAGCCCTGCAAATGCATCTATAGAAGTAAATGCAAGACCTGAATAAATTGTTAATAACCAATTATTTGGATTTTTAAAAACCGCTAATATATCTTTAACTGATAGCTTTCCTGTTGCTTTTGCATCTTTTTCATATTCTTCAGATGAAATTTGATTTGGATTATCATCACGCACAATGATCCAATATAGCACAGCCATAACAATACCAACACCGCCACAGATCACTAAGCCATCACGCCAACCAACGTTAGCAAATAAATAAGCTAAAGGCGCTTGACCAAAAATAGCTCCGGCCATTGCAGCTGTAGCTAGTAGACTACTAACAAAGGCAAACCGTCTTGCATCAAACCAGATAGACGCTGCTTTCAAATAACTGACTGTCGCAAATGCAACACCTACGCCCATTAATATTCTTGCAATTACAGCAACATAAAATACTTTAGTCACTGCAAACAATATAACACCAAAAGCTGAAATCAGTATCGATAGACTACTTAAATTTCGAACACCAAATCGATCTAGTAAAACACCTGAAAATAATTGAACAACTAAAATTGTATAGAGCATAATACCTGCAAAGAAACCAGTCTCAGCAGAGGTTAAATGAAATTGTAATTTTAAATCACTGACAATCAGTGATGGAAAAACCTGCATCACATATTTATAAAATAAAAGAAAAGCACTTAATAAAATGACTAGCCAAGCGTAACCTTTTAACCTACATATTTTTGTCATCATATTTGTTGAGCGATCACTACTTAGGGAAACTGAACCCATATAATCTCCCGCTTTAGGTTTATATTAATTTTTATGCGCAAGCCACTAGGTTATCATAGGAAAATCAACCAAAGCAATAATAAATTTTGCATTTGCACAGAATCTGGATAAATCAAAATTCAAAATAATCAGTTATAAATTAATATTGATTATTATTAATATGTAGTTTTTAAAAAAACTTTATCCATTATAATTTATCGATTTAAAATCGTTAAAAATGTATTTTAAAATTCACCTAGAAATTTTACGCTGTACACTCAGCCCCGGGTTGATTTTTATCATCAGCTGTGGAATAAAATGGGCTACTCGGATCACTACAATGTTGTGCATCACATTTTTTAAGAAATTGAGTATAAGTCTTATTTTTTTCTGAGCCATCCAACTTTTCTCGAGCAATATCTATAGGTGTTTTACCCTGATTATCCCTTATCGTTAAACTTTCATTTATGCCTTTTAGACTCATAATATAATTAATCAATTTATCACTGCCAGATTCTATAGCTAGATGTAATGGTGTTTGGCCATTTTTATCTGTTTGATTAAAGTTAAATCCATGTTTTATTTGCTGTAGTTTACTTAATACCGTTGTACTGTCGGATTCTACAGCAATATGAGCAAGCGTTTTACCATCCATATTAACCTGAGTAGAATCAATTTTATTTTGTCTCATTAAATGATCAAACAATGTATAATTCTTCCCATTTATCACTTTATGTATAGGTGTTTCACCTAGCTGATTTTCTTGGTTAAATTCACATCCATTTCGGATTAAAAAATCTATTAATTTAGAATCATTTTTCTCCATAGCAATATGAGCAGGTGTATTACCATTAATATCTGGTTGATTAAAATCAATGCCCATCTTATTTAAGATATTACACATCTCTACATTGCCATTTTCTACTGCAAAATGTGCCAATGTATCCCCAGTTTCGCTAACTTCATTAAAATTTATACCAAAATCATTTAATGCTTCTAGAATACTAATTTGACCATTTTCAACTGCATAGGCAGCATATTGCCAATTATTTTGCTGATAGTTGTCATTACCCACTGAGTTTATTATTGGATAAAGTGCTTTAAACACATCAACTTTTCCAAGACATATAGCAAGCCCAATTGGGTTAAAGTCTTGAGAGTCTACTGTATTAATATTGATTCCAAGCTGACTTAATTTTGTTAAAATTTCAGGCTTATCTAAACTTACCGCAATGTGTGCATAACTGAGTTCTTCAACTCCCTCATCTGATTGAAACGTCATATTAAAGTCAGCACCTAGTTTATGCAATGTCTCAAGCGTGGATAAATCATTATTTTCAATGGCCAAATAAATGGGTGTTTTATGAGACTTAATATTTAAATAATTTAAATTAGCTCCAGTTCTAGCTAAAACCTCTAAAGCTTCTTTACTTGCTTGTTCAACCGCAATATGAACAGGTGTATTACCACTTCTATCAGCAATATTAGCATGATTAATCATTCTAGTATTCAAATATTCAATCACTTGAGGCTGATTATATCTTGCTGCAATATGAGTATATGTTTCACCATTAGCATAAGTTCTATTCAAATCATATTTAGCACCACCTGATGTTATCAGGTGATCAATAACATTCACCAAACCGTGCTGAACTGCTAAAGCCATAGGATCAGGTTTATTATAGTTAGCACCATGCAATAATAATAATTCAATTGCTTTAATATTCTCTATTTTGACAGCGTAATCAATCGGTCTTATTGTGCCATGCCTAAAAATATGATTAGCATATGAAGCATCTGCTTTTAGCATTGCTTCTAATAACTCATTATTATTGCTTTTAATTGCATGGTGAACAGCTGAAAAACCATTTTGTGCACTGACATTAGGTTTTGCATGATTATTTAGTAAATCTAAAGAAAGTTGGTTTTGATCTATGTGTTTAGCAGTATAAAATAAAGCATGGCTATAATCTGCTTTATCATTTGCATTTGGGTATCCAGTTTTTATAATTTTATCAACACAGCTCCAATAACCTCTTTCAGTGGCTAAACCAATTAATGTTTTACCATCTTTTTTATAACACAATATTTTTTCTAATAAACTATCATTCTGAGTAGCAACTATTTTATCTAATAAATTTTCAACCAACTGTGGATTTTTTTTATTAATTAAACGATGGAGTAAATTAGCTAGCTGATTAACATTAGACACATTAATATAGTCATTAAAATTATTTAATAATATTTCAATCGTAGGTTGAAATTTAAAGTTGTCATTTAATAATAAAAAAGTATCTTCCAAGTGAGTTTTACAAGCATCGATTAAAAATGAATTGACATTTCCTTTGGAATTATGCAGAAATGATTCGAAAACAAAGCCTTGAGTCGCTTTACCCAAAGTACGTAACAAAGGTAGTATTTCAAGAAATTCTTTAGGATTATTTAAATTTTGAAAATTGGTATCTGCATGTTTAAAAAAAGCGATGTAAGATCTGTATGCTGATTGTTTTGTTGCTTCTCTTAAATCATCTTTAAATTGAGATGGCAAGTAATATTCAAGGACATTCTTATTTCTGTGCGTAAGGTGTTTTTCAAGCACAGATTTATCTTTACTATAAAACGAAACAGGAACTGGAGGAATGGGCCTATCTAAACGTAATGATAAATTGTATGCTAAATCAAATGCTCTAGCCTGTGCCAATAAACGAGATTCAATATTATCATTAAAAATAACTATTTGCAGGGAGCTATCATTTGGGTTTGCATGTAAACGTGCCATCACTTCATTGTGTTTATTTGGATTTCTAAGCCCTTCTTTAACCAAACTAGGTAAGTTCGTAACATAAATTTTTCTTTTTAATTTATCATCAACATATGCTTTTGCCTGTTCAGGCGTATCAGCATCATAAGGTCTACCAAAAGTTCCTCCATCATAAACCATAATTCTAGATACATAGGCATCGACTATTGCACAACGAACACCCACTAAACAATCACGGCTATTAGTGCCAAAAGGTCTCGGGTAATAACCCTGATTAGGTGAAGCCAAGCTTAATGACTGAGCCTTAGTTAATATTAACTTTCTTTTTTCATTTTCAAAAAGTGGTGCGTTATTATGTGTTGCTGTATCAACCACTTCATATTGACGTTTAAGATCTAAATGATAAGGAGCTTCAGGTTGAGACAAGCGGCTGGTGTATGCTTTCCGTGCTCCTTCACGCCTTAATGCTGCCCCATCTTCATTACCCCAAACAAAGCCATCAATAAATTTAGCCCAAAAATCTTGTTCATCATGGCGTATCGTTTTAAAGAAAAAATCATTTTCTAAGTTATATGCAACATTACCAGCCTTCGCAGTTGAGTATTTTAATCGAGGAATATCATTAACTTGAAGTTGAAAAAAATCATCATCCTCAACACCAGCTACAGGCACATTACTTGTAGCTGTCATTGTTGTATTTATCGCTTTTTGTAGCAAATCATCTAAAGAAAGGTTATCTTGCTTTTCTAAGCTCCCACCTTGAACACCATCAGCCTCATTTTCATTGTACATTGCAACCACCTATTATATTCAACATAAATGCCGAAAAAACAGGATACTGAATAATCAGTCATAAAACAATATTAATTATCCACACCATTTCTAAGTCATTATTCACGTAGACATAAATCTGCATCTAAATTATCATCTTTAGCTAAAATACGTAGTTTTTTTAATGCATCCATCTGAATTTGGCGTACACGCTCACGTGTAAGTCCAATAAAGTGGCCTGTTTCTTCCAGTGTTCTTGGCTCATAACCTCTTAAACCAAAACGCATCGATAAAACTGTGCGTTGCTTTTCAGTTAACTGATCTAACCAACGCTCAATAAATGTTTTCGTTGCCTGATCATTATACTCTTCTTCTGGAGTTGTTGAATTTTCATCAGAGACTGTTTCTATCACTGGACGATTAGAGTCATCATAAACTTTATCTAATGACTCAACATATTTAGTCGAAGATAATATTTTTTTGATATCATCTACTGGACGATCTAAAAACTCTGCAATCTCTTCTACAGTTGCTTCATGATCTAATTGTTTAGTTAATTCATTAGCTGCTCTTAAATAAACATTAAGCTCTTTTAATACATGAATTGGCACTCGAATAGTACGCTGTAAATTTAAAAGTGCACGCTCAATATTTTGTCTAATCCACCAAGTTGCATAGGTTGAAAATCGCCAACCTAATTCTGGATTAAATTTCTCAACAGCGCGAATTAAGCCTAAATTGCCTTCAGCAATTAAATCAAGAAATGTTAAACCACCTCTTGGACGGTAACGTTTAGCCATTTTCACAACCAAGCGTAAATTACTTTGAATCATGATCTTTTTACTTTCTGCGCAACCACGACGCGATTTAGTTGCATAATGTAATTCTTCTTCCTTACTTAATAATGGTTGATAGCCAATCTCTTGTAAATAAAGTTTTGTAGCATCTACTTCATCTTGAGAAAAATCACGCTCCCACTCTAATGCTGAAGCCTCTTCTGTACTATTATTTTGATCATCTACCTCTGCCTCATCTTGCTCAAATTCATCATTGAACTGTGATTGATCACTATCAATACTTTCAAATGCTTCAGACCCCGAACACTGTTTCACTTTTTTCTCAGCCATTATTTAAGCCCTCCAGTCATTTGTAAAAAAAACCTTGAATATCTTCATTCTTACAAATGTACATGAAAATGGTACATAGATGAAAGAGGAACATATATTAAGCATATACGCATATTTGATTGAGATAATCGTTATCCTATGATGAGTATTTAGCCAATTTCACTTGAGATAGCCTGTTATACTGGTGATTTTGATAGTAACGTCGCATCAGTAAATAAATGATACTAGATAACAATAGTGTAATAATAAATGCAGCGAATGAAAAGTAAGTTAACTGTGAAAAGGCACTTGCATAATCTGATTTAATTTGTATGAGGTCTGTTTGGTTTGGGTTAATTGCCGTTAGGCTTGCTAACTTTCCTGCTAAGTAACCGCCAGCACCTAATGAAACAAAGAAAACGCCCATCATTGTGCTGACAACTTTTGGATTAGCTAGGTGTGTTACGGCTGCCAAACCAACGGGTGAAAGCATAAGTTCTGCTATTGAAATCGTTAAATAGGCAATTAAAATCAAACTTGGATTAATTAGCCCTGATAAATGATGCTCTTGATGGAACATAGACCACCATATCAATAAATAAGCCAAAAACATAAATGCCATTGAAATAACAAATTTTATCGCTGCAGCTAATGCAATATTGGCTTGCTTAATTTTCCCCCACAAACTTGCTAACAATATGCCAAATACAATCATTCCTACACTTTCAACCGCTACATAATAAGGCGGTGGAAATTGAATACCCAATACTGTTGGTTCAACCGCTCTTCTTATGAATAAAGTTAATGACATAAACATTTGAAAATAAAATGACCAAAACATCACAGAGATAATGCATAATAATAAAAATGCCAAGGTCTTTCTTCTTTGTAACCCTTCCTCTTTATAAGCCACTGATAAAACAAAGCCTATAGCAATCATAATAATGACCACAAAAAATAACGTTGCAAGGTCAGTATTAATCATAATGCCATAAAAAATACCCCACATGAGCATAATACTAATTAATGCATAAATAAAATTAACTATGCTTTGCCCTTCAATTTGAGCATAATCAATTAATTTGAATTTTTTTGAACCAATAAGAAAAACCAAAAACGCAATGACTAAACCAAATGCCGCACTCAAAAAGCTTAATTTCCAACCAAAATACTCGCTTAACTTAATCGGTATTGTTGTCCCTAAAATAATACCTGAGGTAATGCCCATATAAAATATGGTAAAACCACTATCACGTTTGGGATCACCTGGTTGATATTGTCTGCCTAAAATAGATGACACATTTGGTTTTAATAAACCTGTACCAACTGCAATACCTCCTAGTGCAAACATAAGCCAATGAATGGAACTATCTATCGTTAATATTAGATAACTAATAAATAAAACACTCGCACCAACCAATACAGCTTTTTTCTGACCCAAAAATCGATCAGCTATCCAGCCACCTGCAATTGGTGAGATATAGGTTAATGCAGTAAATGAGCCAACCAGAGTATAAGTATAACGATCACTTAAACTTAAATGAGAAGTCAAATATAACGCTAATAAGCTTTGAATCACATAAAACCCATAGCGCTCCCACATCTCAGTTAAAAAACAAACCACAAGCGCAACAGGATGATTTAGAAATCTTTTTATCATCACTATTCTCAACAAAAATTTAATTAATATTATTCTAAGTATTGATTATTGGGAGACAAGTCTATATGAAATCGCTTAAATAATAAACTAATATTTACAAGTAAAATCTTTATCAATCATTAATTTAGTTATAAAAAATTTGATTATTATATTCTATCTGACAATAATCTGAAAAAGTCTTCATTTATTATTGTTTCTACGGCCAAATACCAATTATTATCATCTGCAATTTCTTTACATTTAACCGCATCCTTTGCTGTCATAATAACCGGCAATTTAGAAGAAAACATTAAATCTTCTTTTTTATATTGGTAATGATCAGGGTACGGCTTTTGTATTACTTTATATCCTATATCTTCTAATGTATTAAAAAATCGTTGTGGATTACCAATACCAGCTACTGCATAAATGGTATCTGCAATTACCTCAGAAGCTAAACGCTTTTCAGCCGTTTTGATATTTATAAGATAGCTTGGTTTAAGCATCATAATGAAATAATTATCTACTAATTGTTTGCAAGGTTTGCCATTATAAATCACAAAATCAATTTGCTCTAATCTTGATTTACCTTCTCGTAAAGGACCTGCTGGAAAAATTAAACCATTGCCTAGTTGACGTTTAGCATCGATAACTACAATTTCAACATCACGCTTTAATTTATAATGCTGTAGCCCATCATCACTAATTACTATATTAACCTCAGGATGACACTGATAAATTAAATCTAAAGCATCTGTACGTTTTGCTGCCACTGCAATTGGGCATTGCAACATTTGATATAACATTAATGGCTCATCACCAACAAGTCTACTTGTAGCACTATCTGTAACAAGCCTATCTTTTTTAGATTTTCTACCATAACCACGTGATATGATTGCTGGTTTATAACCTTTTTTGACTAAATTTTTATAAATCGCTGCCACTAAAGGCGTTTTTCCCACACCACCTAACGTAATATTACCTACAACGATAACAGGCACTCGCACATCTTTAGGTTTAATCATGTGTGTATAATAATAATGGCGCAATTTGCTAATAAGCCAAAAAAAACAAGCAATTGGCAATAATAATAAACTTAAGAAACTAACTTTTTTTCGATACCAAAGCTTGAGAAAAAAAGACTCCATTTATACCACCTTATTTTTATATTAATTAATAAGGTCACCACTATGTTCAGCTTGAGCATGTAGTTGAGCATATAATCCATTTTTAGCTAATAGATTTTGATGCGTTCCTTGTTCAATAATTTTTCCCTCATTAATCACTATAATTTCATCTGCAGTTTCAATCGTTGATAAACGGTGAGCAATCACAAATGTTGTTCTACCTGATTTTAACTCATCCAGCGCTTTTTGTACCAAACGCTCTGATTCATTATCTAATGCTGAAGTTGCTTCATCTAAAATTAATATCGGTGCATCTTTTAAAATAGCTCTAGCAATTGCTACGCGTTGGCGTTGACCACCCGATAAATTCATGCCATTTTCACCAACAACTGTACCTAATTTAGCCGGCAAACGTTGGATAAACTCATAGGCTTGTGCTGCTTTTGCAGCATGAATAACTTCATCTTCAGTTGCGTTCATATTTTTACCATAAGCAATATTATGAAATAAAGTATCATCAAATAAGCAAACATGTTGAGAAACAAATGAAATATGCGAACGTAAATTTTCAAGTGTTAAGTCATTAATATCAACACCATCAACTAAAATCTTACCTGAAGAAGGATTATAAAACCTTGGAATTAAGCTTACTAATGTTGACTTACCACCACCTGAAGGACCAACCAGTGCAACCGTCTTACCTTCCTCTACTGAAAAACTAATACGGTTTAATACTTGTTTTTTCTCTTCTGTTTCATAACTGAAAGAAACATTATCAAATACAACTTGACCTTTAACTTTAGAAACTGTTTTAGTTCCTTTATCAGTCTCATCTTCAGTATCCATTAACTCATATAAATCCTCAACTGCAGCTAATGCTTTTTGAATGGTTGAATTCACATTGGTTAAATTTTTGACTGGTTTCAATAATGCTAGCATAGCAGAGATAAAAGCAGCAAAAGAACCAGCTGATAGCCATTGATGTGACGTATCTACATCCAGCGCCAAATAGATAACTAACGCTAAAATAACAGCACCAACCATTTGAATTAATGGTGATGATATAGAATCAATTAAGCGTACTTTAAGTTGTTGTGTAAATGTATAATAGGCATGCTTATAAAAATGGCGTGACTGATATTGCTGACCACCAAATATACGAATCTCTCGATAACTTTTAATTGTTTCTTCAGCAACATGAGTCACAGAACCCATCGCTTTTTGCGTATTTTTACTAAGTCTTCGAAATTGCTTAGATACCCAAGTAATAAAAATGGCTAAAAATGGTGCTGCAATAAAGATAAACAAAGACAATTTCCAGCTAGTTACAAACAAAACAACCAATAAGCCAATTGCAAACGCACCATCCTGGAAAATAGTAATTAAGGCACTACTTGTCGCTGATGTAATTTGATCAACATTATACAACATTTTTGATAATAATTGCCCAGTTGTTCTTTTATCATAATAGGATGCTGGCAGTGTCAAAAACTTATTAAAAACTTTCACACGATAATTCATCACAATCATTGCACTTAAACGCCCCATATAATAGCTCGAAAGAAAAGCGCCTGAGCCTCTAACTGCCAAAAGACCAATAATAATTAGAGGTAAATACTGAAATATCGAATCAGTTGTATCGACACCACCTTTTGGCCATTGATCTAAAATCGGTTTTAATAAATAAATACTATAAGAGTCAGCTGCAGAATACATAATACTACCGATGACAGAAATCACCAATAATCCCATCATACCTCTGACATCCCATAAGAGTCGTCGATACAATGCCCAGCCACTTGGTTTTATTGGCTCGTTTTTTTTATGTTTTTTCTTTATATGTTTAGCTTTTTTTTCCAATTTAGATGTTTTATCTGACATTTGTAGCCTTAAATTTATACAAATTACAATTCATCAATAGTTTAATGAGTCGAGTTTAAACCTAAGTTGTCGATAACTCAAGTTATTGCACGCGCTCTGCAAAGGTTTATACTATGCTTTCTAAAGAAGCAAAATTTAATTAGATCATTATGAAAATATACTTAGTTGGTGGTGCAGTAAGGGATAAATATCTGCAATTAGAAATTACAGATAAAGACTGGGTGGTTGTTGGTGCAACACCCAATATTATGCGAAAAGAAGGCTTTATCTCTGTTGGTAAAAGCTTTCCCGTATTTTTACACCCGCAAACAAAAGAAGAATATGCACTTGCTCGAACAGAAAAAAAATCTGGCCGAGGCTATCATGGGTTTACTTTTAAAGCAAATCAAGATATCTCAATAGAAGAAGACTTAAAGCGCCGCGACTTAACCATTAATGCCATGGCAGAAGATGAAAATGGTAAGCTCATTGATCCATACAATGGTATTAATGATATTAATCATAAAGTACTTCGTCATGTCAGTGATGCATTTAGCGAAGACCCATTAAGAGTTTTACGTGTTGCACGTTTTTATGCTTTATTTAAACATTTAGGTTTTTCAATTGCTGATGAAACAATTACCTTAATGACAGCCATTACTTCATCTGATGAGTTACGCTATCTATCAGCTGAACGGATATGGCAAGAAACACTGAAAGCGCTTAATAGCCCAACACCATCTGCTTATTTTGAAATATTAAGACAAGTTGGTGCTTTAAAACAATTATTTCCTGAAATTGATCAATTATTTGGTATCCCACAGCCTAAAATACACCACCCTGAAATTGATTGCGGTATTCATACAGTGATGGTGCTTGATCAAGCTGCTAAACTTAATTTATCTGAAGAAGCACGATTTGCATCATTGGTTCATGATCTAGGAAAAGGTACAACACCAGAGTCACTTTGGCCAAAACATATTGGCCATGAAAAACGTGGTATTGAATTGGTTATGCAGCTATGCTATCGCCTACGCATTCCAAAACGCTTTGAACAATTAGGTATGCTTGTTGCTAAATATCATACCCATTGCCATAAAGCATTTGAATTAAGACCTAAGAGTATTGTTGATTTATTTTATCATTTATCTGCGCTTAAACATCCAAATCGCTTTGAAGATTTTTTAATGGCTTGTTTTGCCGACAGCCGTGGGCGCACAGGGTTTGAAAATTATCCTTACCCACAAATGGATTTCTTAAGAGGAGCTAAAAATGCCATTATGAAGGTTTCAACCCAACCTCTCATTGAAAGAGGTTTTAAAGGTAAGGCACTAGGTGACGCCTTAATTAAAGAGCAAATTAACCAAGTTAGACTATTTAAAGATCAATTTAAGCAATAATATACCAAGTTAGTATCTGCTATTTATGTTTTTAATTTTTTTATTTTAATAGTTGACAGCTTAGCTTCATTTATGTATCATTGCTTCATAAATGGGCAGTTACACAACCTTACTCTCTATTGCATCTATGCAATACCTACACACAAAACCCAGTAATTGCTCATTTAATAAATACTTAAAGCAAAGTACAAGAGCTATTTTTTTCATTCTTATTAGAACTAGCCGTTTCAAAAATTCTAACTGGCTGTATAGTTGGAGTATCGAACCTTTCTTTTTCAGCAATAATGCAGTTTTGACAAATCGTATTTACTGCCCTAAATTCCTCAAATGTCTCTATGGCATTTTGCTTTAATGCCACTGTAAATGCTTGATACAACCGATTCATAAATTCAGCATATTCAGATTTTTCATTAATCATTTCAATAGCTTGATCAAATTGCTCGCCTGCTGAATAGGTATCTTCATATCGCTCACTATTTATTTCAATCCAATCCATCGCTTTAATGACGAATTCTTCATCACGTGCTCGCATAAGAACTTTACCAATCATATGCTTTGTTTCATATTCACGATAGGTACTAATTAAGCTACTTTCATTATCATGCTCACTATACATTTTGCTATCTCCTAAATATTACGTTTAACTAAGTATTACTAAACACAAATAATCAAATACATAAGTATCATACATTTTACAGGAGAGTATTTTGAACATTAAAAAATCAAAATAGAAATAATTTAATACTTTTTATAGCATCAATAGCTTACTTAATAATCAGATTTATAATTGGTTATTAAGTATGATTTCTTGCAATATAAATCGTATCAATAACTGTTTATTTGATGACATTTAGAAAATATGCTATACAAAACTTTTATCCAAACACTTCAATAAATATAAAAATAAAAACACGTCATGATGACGTAATTCAAAAAATTTGATAGTATGCTCATTTAGCTTTATAACAGATAGTAAGAATAAATTCTAAAAAGGTATATAAATTATGATTATAGTAACCGGTGGTGCAGGCTTCATTGGTAGTAATATTGTAAAAGGATTAAATGCTAGAGGCGTTACTGATATTTTAGTGGTTGATGACTTAAAAGATGGGCATAAATTTCGTAATTTAGCAGACTGTGATTTCAATGATTATTTAGATAAAGATGATTTCTTAAATGATTTATTAGATGGTATGTATGATGATATTGAAATTGAAGCAATTTTTCATCAAGGCGCTTGTTCTGCTACTACTGAGTGGGATGGCCGTTATATGATGCAAAATAACTTTGAATATTCAAAAGTCTTACTTCATTTTGCATTGAGTCGTAGCATTCCTTTTCTATATGCTTCAAGTGCGGCAACTTATGGTAATAGCGAATCATTTAAAGAAGAGCGTGCAAATGAACTACCTGTTAATGTGTATGGTTTTTCAAAATTTCAATTTGATCAATACGTTCGTTATAATGTGCTTGGTGAAACAACAAGTTTAGTTGTTGGCTTCCGTTATTTTAATGTTTATGGTCCTAGAGAATCACATAAAGGATCAATGGCTTCTGTGGCTTTTCATCATTATAATCAAATTAAAGATACCGATAAAGTCAAATTATTCGGTGCTTATGATGGTTATAACGCAGGTGAGCAATCGCGTGACTTTGTTTATGTTGGCGATGTTGTCGATGTCAACCTATGGTTTTATGATCAGGCTAAAAAAGCTAAAATGCTTGAAGATATTCAAGTATTATCTGGCGTATATAACCTTGGAACAGGCAGAAGTCAGCCATTTAACGATATTGCAAATTCGGTTATTAAATATTTTGGTCACGGTGAAATTGAATATATTGATTTTCCTGAGCATTTAAAAGGCCATTACCAATCATTTACTCAAGCAGATATTTCAAAATTAAGAGCTGTTGGCTATAAAGCACCTTTTAAGCGTGTTGAAGAAGGTGTCAAACTTTATCTAGATTGGTTAACTAAATAATAGATACTTATATGCTTTATTACTTTATACGATTGATTTATAATCTTTTATTTATCATTGCACTGCCATTTGTTTTTTTAAAAAATCTATGGCGAAGTCGCTTAAGCCCAGGATACCGTAAACGTAATTTAGAACGTTTAGGGTTCTGCTCATTACAACTTGATAAGCCAATTTGGATTCATTCCGTTTCAATGGGCGAAACACTTGCCATTGCGCCATTGGTAAAAAAACTCCTCCATAAATACCCTAATAAACAGTTTTTAATCACAACAATGTCAGTAACAGGCAGCGAGCAAGTTACTAAAATCTATCATGACTTTCCACAAGTTAACCATTGCTATTTACCTTATGATATCAGCTTTTGTTTAAATATTTTCTTAAAACGTACTAAACCTCAATGCCTTATTATCATGGAAACAGAATTATGGCCAAACTTACTTTATCTATGTGATAAACACAATATCTATGTTATGTTAACCAATGCTCGCCTATCTGAAAAATCAGCTACTGGTTATCAAAAAATTTCAAAGTTAACTAAAAAAATGCTAAATCAATTAAGCATTGTTGCCGTCCAAAACAAAACCGATGGTGCAAGATTTTTAAAGCTTGGGCTTGAGGATAAAAAATTACAGATTACTGGCAGCTTAAAATATGACATACAAATTTCACAGGAAATGGAGTCGCAGGGTTTAGCATTAAAGCATACTTTTAATAATAGACCTGTTTGGATTGCTGCTTCAACTCACCCTGGGGAAGATGAAGTTATCATTCAAGCACATAAAAATATTTTAAATAAAATTCCTAATGCTTTGTTAATTCATGTACCTCGACACCCTGAACGCTTTGATACTGTCTATGACTTATTAAATAAGGCGTTTAAGACAGCTAAACGCAGTAAAAATGAGCCCGTTTTAGAACAAAATCAAGCTTATCTTGGTGATACGATGGGAGAAATGATGTGCTTATTAAAAGTAAGTGATATTGCTTTTATTGGTGGTAGCTTAATTAAGCGAGGGGGTCATAACACACTTGAACCTGCTGCTTTAGCACTACCTGTATTAAGTGGCCCTCATACCTTCAATTTCGCTGAGATCACACAAACACTGCTTGATGCAAATGCATTAATTATTGTTAAAGATATCCAGTCTTTAACCAATCACTTATTAGATCTTTTTCAAAATCAATCACAACGTAATACACTTGGCGAAAATGCTTATCACGTTGTCAAGTCTAACCAAGGCGCACTTCAACATCAATTTGATTTAGCTTGCCAATTAATCGATGCTTAAAATACTTATGGAAGACTTTATAAAACCTTATATTAAACGCATAAATCAATTTTTAAGTGAATGTCTTAACCATCAAGAAATTCATGCCACTTATTTAAAAGAAGCACTTTTATATTCAGCATTAAATGGAGGCAAACGCATTCGTGCTATCTTAGTTTATTTTTCAGGTGAAATTTTTAATGCTAATATTCAGGCATTAGATTATGCTGCAAGTGCAATAGAATTAATTCATGCCTACTCTCTAGTACACGATGACTTGCCAGCTATGGATGATGATGCATTAAGACGTGGCAAACCAACTTGCCATCTTCAGTTTGATGAAGCCACTGCAATACTTGCTGGTGATCTCATGCAATCACTAACCTTTAGTATTTTAACTAACCCAGTTATCAAAAACTATGATATCTCATCAGAACAAATACTCTTTGCCATCCGTTCATTAAGCTTAGCTGCAAATGATATGGTCTCAGGCCAAGTATTAGATTTACAATCTGAAAATAAAAAAATAGACTTTAAAACACTAAAACATATTCATACACTTAAAACAGCTAGGTTAATTACAGCAGCGTTAGAGCTTGGATTAATATTCTCTAGGGAATTTAACAATGAATCTTACAAACACTCACTTAAAACTATTGGCTTATCACTAGGACTAGCGTTTCAAATTCAAGATGATATTTTAGATATTACATCAACAACTGAAATATTAGGAAAACCACAAGGCAGTGACTTTTCTCATAATAAAGCAACCTACCCAAATTTACTTGGCCTTGAACAAAGCCAAACCCTACTAAGAGAAACATTTAAAGAAGCTTATCTTGCTACAAGCCTCTTGCCTAAAAGCCAGATATTAGCTGACCTGATTCAATGGATTGAAAATAGATCTTTTTAATTAAAACAAACTAACAATATATAAAATAATATTCTATGCTTATATAAATAGATATTAAATTATTTTTTTAAATTTAAAGATATAACCATGAATACATCACAGCTTGAAATTCAAAAGAAAATGCAGGGAGTCTTATTTAAAAACTCTGTCCATACTAGCTTTTATAATCTAGCGTTAGCAATTGCTTTTATTTATTTGCTGCCTAATGTTCATCTTTTGACTGTATCAACATCTATTTGGTTTTTATTGATGATTTTAGCTGTATTAAGTCGCTTTTTATCTGGCTATTATTCAAAACAGCTAAACTACAAATATGCTTATTATATTCAATTAGTTAGTATATTTATGACTGGTATTTTATGGGCTTGGGTCTATTGGTTTTTTTATGATGCTAATAATCAATTTCAACAAATGTTGATACTCTTATTATTAATAGGTATCTCAGCTGCAAGCATTGTATCGATGGCGCCTTCTAAAATGTGCTATCTAGCTTTTAGCTTGCCAGTGATACTTTCCGTATTAATAACAAACCTTTTAATTACTAGTCCTAATAGTATCGCAGTGATTACTTTAGCACTAATTTACTACTTATTTTTAGTTACACTTCATAGGCAAAACCACCAATTATTACTTAGTAATTATAATCTTGAAATTAAACGTGGAAGACTTATTTCAATTTTAAATAAGAAAAACCAAACAGACCATTTAACTGGCTTATTAAATAGAAAATCATTTAAGTTTATAGCTGAAAAAGAGTTACTTAAAGCTAAACATTCCAAACAGTATTTATCAATTATTCTTTGTGATATTGACTACTTTAAACAAATTAACGATAAATATGGCCATCATATGGGAGATGAAGTTCTCAAGTATATCTCAATAATTTTTAAAGAAAAATTTAAACAATATCCTATTGCACGAATCGGTGGTGATGAATTTGCTATTTTAGTTACAGGTTTATATACAAGTAATGAAATAGAATTAGTAGCAAGAAATATTTTAAATTCAATTGCATCTGAAATATCAATCAAACACTATCAAATTAGAATAGGTCTAAGTCTTGGTATCGCATCCTACCCTAGCTCTGGAAGTTCTATTGAAAAATTAGAACGCAGTGCCGACATCTCGCTTTATAAAGCAAAAGAATTAGGCAGAAATCAATATGTTATCTTTTCCGATGAACTATACCAAGATTATATAAAAAATGAAATAATTTATGATGCTATACTACAACCCTTTGAGCAAAGCTTCACATTCCACTATCAACCTATTTATCAAATAGCTAATGAAACTCAATTAATTAAAGGGGTGGAATTATTAATTAGATCAAAAATAGATTTTGATAAACCAATCCATGCAAATGATATTCTTTCAGTGGCAGATAGACGAGGCTTAGTCATTCAGTTTGGGTTTTATACATTTAAGATGGCTTTAAATGAAATTAGAAGTTTAATCAAACGATACAAAAATTATTTCTTTTCTATTAATATATCAACTAAGTTGATAGAAGATACATCAAACCGTAAAAAAATGCTTAGTTTAATAGAGTATTATGGCATTAACCCCCAGAAAATTATATTAGAGATTACTGAAACATCTCTCTTTTCATGCCATCAAACCACATTATATGCTTTAAATGAATTAAAAAATTATGGCTTTAGAATTGCTATTGATGATTTTGGTAAAGGCCACTCTTCACTGAGTCGTTTAAGTAATTTACCTGCAGATATACTCAAACTAGATATGGAGTTTATCAAAAAAATAACAGATGATTTTAATGTCTATATAATTGTTAAATGGATTATACAACTCACTCACAATTTAAATATGCAAATCATAGCTGAGGGTATAGAAACAATAGAACAATATAATATGCTACAGTCATTAGAATGTAATTTAATGCAAGGTTATTTACTAGCAAAACCACTTACAAAAAATCAACTGATCACTCATAGCACAACATCTAGTGATACCACACCCAACTAAAACTATACAAATACTGGTGCTACTTGAAAACGTTTTTCTATCGTTGGAATATCTCGAGTATTGGCAACAAAGACAATCAAGTGATCGCCTGATTGAATTTCCACATCATCGTGAGCCACAATCACTTCATTATCACGATATAAAGCACCACAACGAACAGAGGCAGGTAAGTCTAATTGACCAATATTTTTACCAATAACACCTGATGTTTCTTTGCTTCCATGAGCAACAATTTCAATTGCTTCACAACTTCCACCAAGCATAGAGTAAACACTGACCATATCTCCTTTACGTAAATGCGTTAGAATCACACCAATGGTAATACGTTGAGGAGATAACGCTCTATCAATTGAATGACCATCATCAATTAATTCGGCATAACTCATATGATTGACTAAAGCAATAGTACTTTTAGCACCTAAACGTTTGGCAAGCATTGCTGACATAATATTTGCCTCATCATCATTAGTCACTGCGCAAAAAAGATCGGTATCTTCAATATTTTCATTCTGTAGTAATTCTGCATCTGCTGCATCGCCAGCTAAAACAATAGTTTCATTTAAATATTCAGCCGCTTTGTAACATCGTTTTGCATCACGCTCAATTAGTTTACAACTATAATGCTCTTCTAACTGTTTTGCAAAATACATACCAATATTACCACCACCTGCGACAAATATACGTTTAATTTTATTTTGCTGGGGTTGAAATAGTACTAATATTTTCTGTGTTTTTGAAGCTTCACAAACAAAAAAAACGGTATCAAAAGCCCTTAATATCGTATCAGCATCAAACTCAATCATCGAGCCACTGCGAAAAATTGCAACGACTCTCGCATCAACATTTAATGGTAAATCTTGACGAAATTCACGAATACTAATGCCATTTAGACTCGACCCAATATTAATGGCAGCTTCAACCATATGGATTTGGCTATTAGCAAAATCTAATACTTGAAAGGAACCTGGATGCTCTACTAAACGTACCATACGCCGTGTAACTAAGTCTGCTGGATTGATAATTAAATCAATTGGAATATGATCATTATCAAATAATTGCGGGTAACGCCCAAAATTTTTATTTCTTAATCTTGCAATTTTCATTGGTGTTTTATACAGACTATAAGCTACCTGACAGGCAACAATATTCACTTCATCATTATTCGTTACCGCAATCAGCATATCTGCATCCATAGCGCCTGCATCATCAAGTATATGAGGGTGTGCACCAGAGCCACAAATTGTTTTGATATCAAACTTATTTTGTAAATGCTGTAGTTTATCCATATCAACATCAACAAGGCTAATATCATGATCATATTGAAGGTTTTTTGCTAATGATGTACCAACTTGACCTGCACCTAGAATAATTATTTTCATTTACTTTCTTGTTTTATTTATACTTATTTTATTTAGTGAATTATAGCATATATCTATTATGACTTCATTTTATTTCATTGTTCTGTGACTCTGCCAATATATCTCTGGCTGGTCTTTTGATACATTTAAGTATCTAGCCAACACAAATAACAAATCAGATAAACGATTCAAATAAATTAATAAATATTCACTTAATTTTTCATACCTAGATAAACTGACAAGATGTCGTTCACAACGTCGAGATACAGCTCGAGCTATATGACAGAATGATGCAGCCTGATTTCCTCCAGGTAAAATAAATTCTTTTAAAGGTGGCAGTTGATCATTAAACTGATCAATTTTATTTTCTATATAATTTATTGTCTCTTGAGTAATTTTTTGATATTCAGGTAATGTAATTTCTCCACCAAAGTCAAATAATTGATGTTGCAGAGTAAGTAGTAAGTCACAAACTATTTTCTGATCGGATTGAAGAAAGCTTTGGATTAAACCCAACCATGAATTTAACTCATCTAATTCACCATTGAGCGTGATTTTTGGATGATCTTTAATCAATACTTGGTTGGTTGCTGTTTTTGTTTTTTTCTTATCACCAGTTTTTGTATATAGCTTAGATAAACGATAGCCCATAAATATAATAACCTAAATAAATAGTAATTTTGCAAATAAAATACCGAAAAAACAGCCAATGACAGGCCCTATAATAGGAACCCAAGCATATGACCACTCAGATGAGCCTTTATTAGCAATCGGTAAAATGCTATGCGCAATTCTTGGTCCAAAATCACGTGCGGGGTTAATTGCATAACCTGTTGGCCCACCTAAAGATAAGCCAATTGCCCATACTGCAAAACCAAAAACATAAGGAATATCTACGGTTACCCACTGATGGTTATAATATTTTAAAAGTGCTGCTACAAATACGATTAATGAAAAACTAGCTATCACTTCACATAATAGATTAGAAAAAGGAGACTTTATCTCAGGAGAAGTTGAAAATACTAACAATTTAAACCTTTGGTTATCAGTCGCTTTCCAATGTGGTAGATAAGAAAGCCAAACAAGTACACCACCAATTATTGCACCAACGATTTGTGCAATAATTAACATTATCACATGGCCAATATTAGAATAAATTCCAAAAAAATACTTTGCAATTGAAACAATTGGATTAATATCAGCCTGGGCTGAGCCACCAGCCTGTGCCATATAGACACCAATCATAACTGCAAAGCCCCACCCTGCTGTTATCACAATCCAACCTGAATTCTCTGCTTTAGAATGTTTTAATAAAACACCTGCAACAACCCCACCTCCAAAAAGAATCAGAAACATTGTACCAACTAACTCTCCAATAAACGCATGATCCATTCAATCAATTCCCTATTCTATTTAGCTCGTTTTTTCCAATTCTTAACTCCTTGTAAGTAAACAGGCTGCAACATCTCAATTTCACTAAGCGTCTGCTTTGAAGCAATTTGATCTAATAAAGTTGGCATAATAAAGCGTAATGACAATGGGCCTGCAACATGCTGTTGATAATGGTCATCATTAATTTTAAATCCATCACCAACTAAATCCTTTGTTTGATAGTCAAGTTCTAATGCACTTGTATGAATACCTTTTTCAACCACTGTTTCAACAATTCCACTTACTTTTTTACGATAATGGCCATAATAAATATCATCCATTCTTGCATCAAGACCAACTTGAATTTGACTCAGTTTTTCCTTTTCCATCACCATAATCGCAATGGCACTCATAGATGAAAAAGCAATGACTGGTTTATCTATTGCATAGGCTAAGCCTTGTATTACAGAGACACCTAACCTTACTCCAACAAAGCTTCCTGGGCCAATGCCACAAGCAAAATAGTCAATATCTTCCATATTAACTTGCTGCTCTTTTAATAAATCATCAATCGTTGGAATCACTAACTCATTATGCTTACGAGCCTGTAAAATTGTCTTGCCATAAACAGATTGATCAACTAATAATGCAACACTACAACTATCTGTAGAAGTATCTAATGCCAATATTTTCATGCTATTCACGTTTTAACTATATTCTGCTGTTTATTATTATACGCTCTTTCAATTTCTTCCAGTGTTTTTCCTTTTGTTTTTGGTACAAATAGCACAACTAGGATAAAATAGATTGACGTAAAGCAAGAAAATAACCAGAAAGCACCACTATAGCCTAATTGATTTACCATAGGTAAAAACTCAGATGCCAAAATTGCTGAGGCTGCACTATTTAAAAATAATGCCACTGCCATCCCACGACTACGAATTCTTGATGGTAATAACTCAGATAAAAGTGTCCAGACTAAAGCACCAGGCCCAAATGCAAAGCTAATTATATAGCCAATTAAACCAACTAACACTAGATAGCCTTTTAGTTGGTTATCTGGCAATAACTGATACATCAATGCACAAAAAGCTAGTGAAATAACAATACCTGCTGTACCATATGCAACTAATGTTTTTCGCTCAAAACGATCAACAATCATAAATGTGATAATAGTGACAATAAAATTAACAACCGCAATGGTTGTTCCTCCTAATAAAGAAGCCTGATTACTTTCTAAGCCAGACCCTTTTAATATGGTTGCACTAAATTGTAAGAATACATTAATCCCAGTTAATTGGTTTAATATGCCAATTGCACAAACCAATAAAAGTGCAAAAATATACTTTTTCTGAAATAAGAGCTTAAACATTACAACATTATTTTTCTGACCTAATGTTTGCTTCATCTCTGCTAACTGTTTGTTAGCTTCATCTTGAGTATTACTAAAACATAACACGTTATAAGCTTCTGAAAACCGCCCCTTTAATGCTAACCAACGAGGTGATTCTTTAATAAAGAGAGATACTACCAATAATATAATCGCTGGAATCACTGCAGTTAGAAACATACCTCGCCAATTTCCATCGCCTAGAAATAAAAGACCTGATGCCGTTGCAATGGCAATACCAAATGTTAATAACAACTGAAAAGAAACAATACCGCGACCACGCAAATTTGTCGGCATGGATTCTGCTAAATATAAAGGCGTTACAATCGTAATAATACCCACTGAAACACCTTGAATTAACCTTCCCAATAATAATTCTTCATAGCTATTAGCAAATGTCACTAATAAAACACCAATAATAAAAATAACACCTGATATACGAACCATGACTCTTCGGCCTAGCCAGTCTGCTAAAAACCCTGCTATTAACGTTGCTAGTGCGCCACCACCTAAAACAGCTGCAGCAATAATTGATAACTGTTGATCCGTCATAGGAATATCTTTTTTTACAAATAAAAATACACCATTAATTACACCGATATCATATCCATATAACATACCCGCGATGGCGATTGAAAATAGCATTATTTTAGCACTCATATTAGAGTTTTGGTCATCCGACGGCATCTTATTGATTAACTCCTATATTCACCCATAAACCATGTACTTTTTACATTAATCTGTTCATCTAATACTGACAAACAAGCATAATATCCTTCTTTTATTTGGCCATAACAATGATCCACTTTAAGCTTTTTAGCTGGATTTAGCGTTGCCATTAAAATAGCATCTTCCAAAGTTACACCTGCTAATTGATGAATATTTTGCACTGCTTGATTCATTGTTAATATACTACCGGCTAAAACCCCATTATCAAGTCTTGCTTGATTTCCTTTAACCGTTACGCTTTGGCTACCTAGTTGAAACCTACCATCACCTGCTCTTTGAGCACTAATGGCATCGGTAATTAAAATAATCCTATCCTTTCCTAATAACTTAACACTCAACTTCATGATCTCTGGCGACAAATGCACACCATCAGCAATTAACTCTGCGCTGACTTTGTCATCTAGTAAAACAGCCATTGCAAGCCCTGGATTACGTTTATCTAAGCCACTCATTGCATTATAAAGATGTGTTGCATGTGTAATGCCAGATGTAAATGCATTTTGTGCTTGGCAGCATTTTGCCGATGAATGACCTGCAGATAAAATCACATTTGCATCACTTAATTTATGAATAACTTCCATCGCACCATCTATCTCTGGTGCTATTGTTAACTGGCGAATTAAGCCACCTGAAAGCTTCTGCCATTTAGAAAATAACTCATAATCTGCTTTTTGTATATATTGGGCTGGTTGCGCCCCCATATAGTCTGAATTAATAAAAGGCCCTTCTAAATGTACACCTAATAAATTTGGTAGCTCATTTGCTTTATAGGTCGCATCTACTGTAGTTAATACATTAGAGATCATTGACTCAGACGCCGTCATCGTTGTTGCTAAAAACCCACAAACACCTTGTTCTAGTAAAGACTGACTAATTGTTATTAAACTTTCTTTTGATGCATCCATTACATCAGCACCACAACTGCCATGAATATGCAAATCAATAAAACCTGGAATCAAGCTATCTGTTTTATCAAGCTTGATTTTAGCAATTGTATGAGAATAATCATCTACAGGCTTAACTGAGTGAATAAGCTTACCCTTTACCTCAACTGCCATATCTTCTACAAATTGACCATTAAGAAAGACCTTAGCACCTGTGATAATATAATGCTTAGGTGACATATCAGTACGTCTCAGTTACTTTCATTAAGTTTTCTGGTTTATCTGGATTAAGTCCCCGTGCTTTCGCTAATCTTGCTGCCATGATATAAAACGATTGAATGACTAATAATGGATCAAGAATAGGATGTAAGCTCTCTGGCATGGGTAGTCGCGTACTTGAAATAAGATGTTCGACTTTTCCAGGCATTGCAAATAAGGTTTTTGCTCCTAATTCTGTCATTTTTTTGGTCACATCCAAGGTACCTTTTAATGATGCATCATTCTGTGCAAATATAAGTACTGGAAAATGTCGTTTTACTAATGCAAATGGGCCATGTAATAATTCAGCCGAGCTAAAAGCTTCTGCATGTAAGTTAGAAGTTTCTTTTAATTTTAAAGCCGCCTCTTGAGCAATAGGAAGCCCATAACCACGAGCTGTAATATAGGTATTAGAACTTAAATAAAGTGCATCAATTGCTGCTGTCCAATTCATCTTAGTACAAGCTTCAAGATATTCAGGTAATCGATTTAATGCTTGAAGTAATTGTTTATTATTTTGATACATTGCAATAAACTGAATTAGTGCAACTAAAGTTGCTATAAAGCTTTTTGTTGCCGCAATTGCATGCTCTTTATCTGCCCAAACTGGAATTGGGTTTGTTGCAATTGACGCAAGTGGTGAATTTTTTCGATTAACCAAAGCAATGGTTTGTGCACCTGATTCAGTTGCTGTTTGGAAAAATTGGCAAATATCAGGTGACTGTCCTGATTGTGAAATAGCCACAACTAACGCATTTTGCATTTTCAATACTTGGTTATAAATTGTAACCGTTGAAGGTGCAGCAGAAGCTGTGACTAAATTTAAATTAATTTCAAATAAATATTTTGCAAATGTAGCAGCATGGTCAGATGAACCACGTGCAATAGTCACTGCAAATGATGGTTCATTAGCCTTCATTTTATCAACGACTTCCTGCCATAAATGAACATTTTTTGTTAATTGATTATGAATCTTTTCAGGCGTACTTAATGCCTCTTTTTCCATTACACTAATCATAGTTAACCCTTTTAAATTTATATCATATTATTTATTTTTTTTAATTGGTATAGTGCGCCATCTAGTGCATTACCCTTTCGTTGAACTAACCGACTTCGAACATCATCTGGTAGAAATGCTTCTATATATTCACTTAATCCACCGGCTAATGATAATGGTAAGTGTAGCTTAGTTTGTGCCTTATTTTCTAATGCTTTGATCACTTGATTAATTTCATTGGCTGCTTTTTGCATAATTTCACAGCTCGCTTGATCCTTTTTTAATGCTCCTTCAACAACAAATGCACAAAATTGGCCAAACTCATAGGGCGTTGCTTGAATTACCGTATCTAATAGCTGAAATGGATCGTGATTATACTTGGATAATATTAATTCACTTAATTGACTTTGCTTTACTCTACCATCGACTACTTGAAACGTATGACGAACTGCCTCTAGTCCTACCCAAGCACCACCTCCTTCATCAGAATAAGGAAAACCCCAACCAGCAACATCAATGAATTGTTCATTCTCAATCTGAAACCCTTTAACACCTGTTCCAACAATTACCAATGCACCATCACAACCACCATGTGCACCTAAACATGCGATATGTGCATCAGATAAAACATATAAATCTTTAATATAGCTTGGTTTAAGCGCTTTAAATTTTTCTAATGAATAAACGGATTCAAACCCTGCCATACCTAAAACAGCACTTAAGTGATTTAATTTATTTAATGGTAAAATCCCCTTAATTCCTGCTTCAATTGAAGCCCATGCTTTTTCAGGCGATGTTTTAATATTGCCTGGTGTTGATCTAGCATTACCAATTATATGATAGTCACAATCTAATAAACGAATGGTCGTTTTAGTACCACCGCCATCAGCCAGCAAATAATAAGATTTTGAATCACTCATTTAAGATTTTACAATTTATTGATTAGTTATTTACCATCTTAGTGAATCCATGCTTAAAAATAAATTACTATTGGCTAGTTTTTTGTGCATTATCATTGTGAGTGTAAATTCTACGCACTAGTTACAAAATAGATAAAGTGTTATACTTTGCTAACTAAAAATTTAGCATTTATATCCTATGAGTAACATCCTTCACTGGTTTCCAGGCCATATGCACAAAGCTAGAAAAGAATTAGCAAAACTACTACCTACAATAGATCTTGTTATTGAAGTCGTTGATTCACGCCTACCATTAGCCAGCAGTAACCCACTAATTGATGAATTAATTAAAGACCAAAAACGTCTTAGAATTCTATCTAAAAAAGACCTAGCTGACCCTAAAGTGACTAAACTATGGCTTGAGTACTTTGATTATGCAATCACTTTAAATATCAACCAAGATAAAAGGCTTGCTAATACACTTATTGATAAAGCTAAGCAAATCTTACCAAAACGAGGTACGATACTAAAACCAATCAGAGCGATTATTGTTGGTATTCCTAATGTAGGTAAATCATCTTTAATTAATACCTTAGCTGGCAAAAAAATCGCTAAAGTTGGAAATGAACCTGCCGTTACTCGTCAAATACAAAATATTAGTTTATCACGTGAGTTTTTTATTCGTGATACACCAGGCATTATGTCACCTAGTCCTAAAGATCACGCTAGTGGCTTTAAACTTGCAATATCCGGAGCAATTAGAGATACGGCAATGGATTACCCAAGTGCAAGCTACTTTCTAATTGATTATCTAAAACACTACTACCCTGATATATTATCGAAACGTTATCAAATAGATACAGCAGCCTTATCTAGTGAATTTATTTTAGAGGCAATCGCACAGAAAATTGGTGCGATTAAAAGTGATCAACAATCTAATTTACATCGTGCTGCTGAACGTCTCATCCTTGATTATCGTAATGGGCGCTTGGGTAAGTTATCACTTGAAACACCCAATAATAATGATAATGAACTATTCTGCGGTGAGTTTGATATTTAATTGATCAATATTATTTTTTAGCATTTTTTCATCGATCTTTTGTTTATTGACCATCATCACATGCGCATCTGGCTCTGACTGTTCTTGACTATTCATTTTCTGCTGTTGATACATCATATAATCAAGCATTGTTTGATAAAACTGTGCAATAGTAACTGGTGGTTTTGGATCAACCGATAATTTCAAGCGTTGCGGTTTATCAATAAATTGATCTATTTCTTTTTGATACGCTTTTACTGGTAGTAAATCGCCTTGAGATTGGGCAACACCATCAACAATAGCTTTGATCATTTCTTTAACTTGAGGCTCAGGTGTTTGTAAAATACCACTAGCTACCTTAGTCATATGCTCTAAAAAGTCATTATGATTTTCTAATGTGAATTGCCAATCAACTAACTGCATTTTTTCATTGATTACTTTCGATTGATTAAATGCATCAATCAAAGATTGCAGTGTATCTGTTTGACTGTCTTCTCCTTGTACAGTTTGATCTGCATTCTTTTGATTCTGTTCATCAAATGCCTTAGTTAGCATGTTTACATAATCAGAAACCATTAATTTAGAAGTTACTTTAGTTTTAGCAACTACATTCATATCTAATTTATCTTTAATACCAAAAGCAAGGGATGCGTCATCTAATTGAGATGTTTCATTATAAGCACCTTTACCTTTTAGATAAAAATCATAACGATCATAAGGTAATTGCGCTACAATGGCTTGAACGCCAATATTTGCAGCTTGGTTTAATACAAATGCTTTTGGAAAGTCAAAGCGCGCATCAACATCTATATTTGAACCATTAACATAGGCTTTCTCAAAACCAGCTAGCGGTTTATTCTGATTGAAAATATCATTTAACGTATATTGATTTAAAGTTAAACCAGCTAAAGATAATTGGCCATGATAATGTTGCTTACTTATATCAGCTTTAGCTAATGCATAGCTATTATCTAAATTTAACATCCAATTCATTGCTTGAGTACTGGGTTTATAGTCTAGTTTCATATCAAGAGAAGGATCAGCATCATGCAAATATGCCTTAACCGCTTCATTCGATGCTTTTGAATCACTTTGTAGCATATGATCAAAATTAAATTCAATAACTTGTTCTTGTGGCTTGGCATTACCTAAAATATCATCTATTTGATCAGTAGCAAAACTAACGTTATCTAAATCTGATTTGATATGTATTAGTGGCTTATCATGGTTATTTTTAAGCCATAAATTAAAATCAGTTGAAACTGTTTTTGCTGCACTATTATACGTAAAAGATATATCACCATAACTTGTTGCATATTTATTTGCCATCGCATCTAAGATTTCAAACCAACCAACATAAGCTTTAATATCTTCATTTGCTAAATGCTTTGGATTTTCTTTTTGATCTTTTTCTAAAATTGCTTTTAGTTGCGCTTTTCTAGTTTTTAAGATTTCAAGGTATTCTTTTGCTGGGCCTTTTTTATCTAAATCAAGCGCTATGTGATTAAACGATACATCAACTTTATTAAGCTTATTATTTTTATCTAAAACAAAGTCATCAACACTGATTGAGCCAATATTAATTGGTTGACTCCCAATTATCATACTAACATGATCAATACTAAAGTGATGCGTAAAGAAAGATAACGGCCCAACATTAATTGAATGATAGGTTATATCTTTAATATCAGGACTCTGTTGTTGTATTTTTTTAATTAACGCTTTTGCTTGAACATCCGCTTTTTCTTGTGCGTAATGATCGCCCCAAGCATAAAGTCCTCCTGCGATTGCGACAACAACAACCACTGAGATAATCGTTTTTACTGGCTTTGCCATAATAGATAACTCCAAACTATTTAAATACTATCTCGTCAAACGCTAGCAAAAGTCATGGTAGAAGTCAATTAGGGTAGAAGATAGATTCACCTTTAAATACTTAAACATTCTACTACGCAATACTATCTATATAAGCCTGTAGTGCCTCAGTATAATAACTTTCCGCTTGATTTTCATTCTGTACTGCTTGATATAATAGTTTTGTCGGTTCCTGTCTAACAAAATACGTTAAAATATTATCAGCATTATCAGCGTTTAATACCTCTCTGAGCCTCTCTAAAAATAACTTTTTAAATAGATCACAAGTAATATCTTTATTGTTATTATATGCTTCAATAATTGTTTCATTGTTTAAGGCCACTGCAATATTTTTTGGTACTAAACCAAAGTCTGAAACATGATAGACATCATTTACTTTATCCCCTCCTCCAAACATTGATAATCTCTCATTTGCGCTACTGACAAAAGATCTTAAAAAATTTGATTTTTCATGACTATTTGTGCTTTCCTTTAAATAAAGTATAACGTTAACTTCTATCAGCTGATCTATATCTTCATCTTCCAAAGAAAGATCATGATTTTCTCTCAGCATTTCATATATTCTAGTTCTCACAGTTTCAGAAATTGCATCTACGATATGCGCATCACTTAATAATCCTTTACTGAGGTTTTTCTGCTCACAAATTGTATTCACCTTCTCAGCTGTTAAAACTTCATCAACCAACTTTTGACTTCTTGCTTGTAGTCTAATATCTAATGCTTTTATGCTAAATTGCGTTGATAGCTTCTTAGTGAGTTTATCTTCAAGATCATCAAATTTGGATTCATATTCTGTTAATATTTCTTCTTGACTAGCGACATAACGTTCTTGTTCACTTCTGTTTATTTCTAGTTCTCTAATAGCTTTACATGAAGACAGATACTTTTCTTGATATCCACATCTATACTGATAGTCTACATTATTTCTAATATCACCTTGAGTTACTTCATATAACAATGCATCCTTATTATTATTTATTTCTGAATTTAAATAAGCTGCTAATTTACCACATTGTCTGTTATGAAGTCGTCGTTCAAATCTATTATCAGATCGATTTAGTTTACAATTTAGAAAAATATCTGATACAACTTCGTCAAATTTAAAGGACTGTATAACACCTTCTTTAAACCGAGGATCACCATTATTATAATTAAAATAGTTACCAAAAATAAGTTCAAAATCTTCTTCTCCATGAGCTGACATGCTATCATTTTCATTTGCAACCTCTCCACCTTCACAATAAAATTTTGCAATGTTTAGAAGAAAGTTTTGCCTTTTATTTACAACATTATCTAATCTGCTAGATATTTCATCAAAACTCGTATCTTCATTAAACCAGACATCATCTATCATTAGTCTAACTAATTGGTTTTTATTAATTTGAAGTTGCCTATCTATCTTCGAAAGTTTACGCTTCTCAATAGCTAAATTTGCTTTAGCTTCATCAATTGCTTTTTTTTCATTCTCTAACTCTATATAGCCACTATGAAACTCAGTATTCAATGTTAATTTTTCAATTGTTATAAGTTTTAGTAAACGCACATCTAAAGCATCATCTGTTGTTCGCTTTTTAAGATTATAAAAAAAATCATCCAATGAATTTTGAAGTTTACTACATTCTCTTTCAAATCTATTATCCTTCGTATGTTCTCTTATAGTAGGTTTAATGATCTGATAAATAGTTTTTAGAAGAAATAATTTCTCGATTAATGGCATTAACGGTTTGATACTTTGAGCATTCTTTATTTTAAATTTACCTAAAAGGGCATCATAGCTATCTTTCTTTTTTTTAGCTTGTTCATCTTGATAATGCTTATTTAGCATATCACCATCATATTGAGTAAAAGCTTTAAAGGGGCTCAATAATCTACTAATACTTTCGTTAAATTTTTCAGCACTTTCTAACAACCGATCTGGATTATCCATGTTTGAAATTAACTCATCAATTACTAGGGCCTCTTCGAGTAATTCCAAAAAAAAACTACGCTCGTTTTTCTTTAATGTATGTCTTTCATTAATAAATTCCCTGTCTAACAGTCTTTTCTGTAATTCTGCTTTACTTTTAATTCGCATACCAACCTCCCAAGATTATCTATTGACATATTCTTCAACATAAAATCTATCACAAAATAACCAATCAAATTAAATAATGAAATATTAGTTTTGAGATAAATGACGACTATCTCTAATTATTAATAATCAGAGAAAATTAAAAAATTGATTGAATAATAATCTAGATAATTTTTAAAAGAGACAAGTTTATGATGAAATATTTTACTTCAAGAAGTATTTTTTATTTATTTGATTTACAATAAAATTTAAACGAATGTTTGTATGTTTAGATAAAAAGTATATATTGTTAATGTTTATTATTTATTAAGATACTAATTCTAATTCTCCTTTCACTGTTGAACTCTGTTGCCCATAAGTAGAAAACGGCATACTTGAGCCAGTGGGATATAAATCAATTCCACATTTTTCAAGGTAATCCCTTGTTATTTCATCTTTACGAAATTCATTAAAAATAATTTTTTCTATTTCCGATACCTTTTTGTGCTTTGGACGGCGTTTAGTTAAATCGTCAAATAGTTGATCTAGTTTTTCATAAGTAAAAGAAGTCATATCCACAGCAACTCCTCCATCTTCAATATGTGCATAACCTTTTAATTTCTGATTAAACCTTGATTGTGGACTCTTTTTAAAAGCTGCAACAAATGCAGATGATTCTCCAACATCTTTTTTACATAACATCCAATAATCTTCAAAAGCATTAATTATCTTATTTGTCATGCCACCATGAAGTAAATCATTAGTACTATCAGTAAAACCTATAATAGGAGCAGTTAGTGTAGTTACTCTCTCCTGTTCTCTTTTTCTGCTATTAACTACTGCTTTATAATAACTATCAACTGCTTGCTCTATATCAATACCTTTATTAATCAGCTCTTGATAAAAGTTCTCTGTTGCATCTGATCTTGAATTTAATATAGAACCTTCTTTATAGTTTTTTTGAATCATTGTTGTTAAACGTGTTTTAAACTGTTTATAACTTATATTACTATCTTTTAAGATTGTTCTAATTATTTGGTCATTTAAAACCTTAGCAAGCGTAGATGGTAATTTAGTATCTTTTTCTTTTAATCCAAGTAACCCTATATACTCCAAATTTAAATCATCTCCACCACCTAAAACAACATTTGTTTTAGCAGCATTAATTAATTTAAATAATAACTCTGATTTTTTCTTTTGATCTTCATATTTAGCGATAATACCGCTAATTCGACTTTCTATTAATTTCTCTATTCTAAATTTATCAGTTTTATCAACAACATAGAATGTATGGTTTGGATAATCATGTTCTATTTGAATTTGAAACTCCTTTTTTAACTCTGCAATAGTAGAACTACTTAATTGATACTTAAATTGACGTAAAACACTCATAACCATTTCATCAATTACTGATTGAATACGCCCTCTACGTGCAAAGTTAAACGTTATATCTCGATCAAAACTATCCAATGTTCTATCTAATCTTTGATTTAACGATTGAAGTTTACGACTAATTGTTTGGTATTCTTGATGTCTTTCTCTTTGTTTCTGCTCTCTAGTATCAATAGCATTAACGAGACTGATGTATCGGTCATTATATTTAAAATCTTGTTTTGCTCTTACATCACCTTGAGTAATTTTAATACCCAAAGCATGCTGATCTACATTAACTTGATCTCTTAGAATATTCGCTATTAAACCACATTGCCTTCTTGTGAAAAAACGATTTCTAAATTTAAGACAACGATCAAATATATGGTTTAATATGTTCTTAAAATTTTCAAAATCTAGGCCTTCTTTGAATGTTGGTTTACCATTATTATAATTAAAATAATCACCAAATATGCGTTTAAAATAATACTCACTATGACTTTTTAGACCTAAAATTGAATCTCCTTTACAGTAAAGATCAGCAATTTTTAATAGAAAGCTTTCTCTCTTAATTAATATATCATCTTGATCTCCTTTTAAATTACTAATTTGTCTATTAACTTTATTATATTGACTATTTAATCGACTCAGATTTTCTTTATAATTTTTCTTTTTTAAATCTAACTTATTAAATTGACTACAATACGAAGACTCTTGTTCTCTACTTAACACATTATCTGCAATATTAAATCTTGTTTGACTTAATCTATTTACAGCTTCAAATTTATATTGATATACTTCTGAATGACTTAATACATCATAAGATAAAAGACAACTAATAAAATAATTTAAATTACTCTTAACTCTATCACATTTATGCTGAAAATCACCACCATGTTGATATTGAGGTAACTCTGGTAATAAAAATTGACAAACTGTTTGTAAAAAAATCAAGCGTTCAATTGTTTCTTTAAATTTCTCCCCCGAATGCCAACCTCTTAAAGTTTCAAAACTTCTATCAACCTTTTCTTTATTTGGCCCAAATAAACTATCATCTTTTCTAAATGGATTAAATAGCTTATTAAAATCATCATATTCAAAGTTTTGAATATATTGATATAGCTGATCTGGATAATTAACGCTTTCTTTTAAAGCATTAATATCTATCAGTAAATCTAGTTGCTCAGAAAAAAAACGATAATCGCGAGCAGATAATGCATAACCATTACGTCCTATATTCGTTTTAAATTGTTCTAAATTACGTGACATACCAACCTCCCTAAATTCAATTTATTTTAACTACCCTCAATATCGAAACTAACACAAAATAATCAAATAAGTTAAATACTATAAAGCGTCCTTTGATATAAACAAAGCTTCATAAAATTGGATTTATAAAAGAATTAATTTTAAAATCAATATTATATTTTTTCAATAATCAGTCTTAGATTGAAATATATTTAAAAAGCATATCGTTCTATTTTGGCGATTTATAAAGAAGGTTAATTTTAGTTTTTACTTAAATTCTTGTGCGGCTGAGAAGGAAGTTCTCTTTCCTTTTTGCTCCATTGCATGAAATAAATAGCTATCTTGTGGGCTTCCTTGTTGTATCGATTGCTTATGATTAAGCGCATTTAGAATAAAACTTTGATCTACATCGTTTTGCACTGCTTCATTGATAGTAAACTTTCCCTTACCTATTTGAAGCCTAGATACCATAAGTCCATTAATCATTTCCACTGCTGCCTGATTATTTCTATCTTTATTAAAAAATGGCGCGACCATTTTATCAGCTTCTTCTATCCATCTATTGACAGTCTTTATCAATTGACCATATTGCTGTGACCGCCCTTCATCTTGTAAACCAAGTTTTTTTAAAATGATCTCTTGACAATATTCAATACGCTTATCTTTATCATAAACTTCATAGTGACCTTCATTATTATCATAATGCTTATTAAGCAATATATTAGCGACTGAATTTTTATCCCAATCACTTAAACGATGCTGAGCATCACTTAAAATAAAGGTAATATCTGCACCTAATGAAGATGAAGTACCTGAAATTTCATTCAATAACCTTAAACTTTTTGATGTTGCTTTTGGATACTCTTTTTTTACCTCTTTTCCTTGCATTAAACTTAAACGCATTTGAGACTCGTCTAATTCTTTCTGTATCCTTTCATTTTCTAATTTAAGTTGAGCTAATTCTACTTCTAAAGCATCTGCTCTTTCTTTTTGAGTTTCTACTGATCTGGTTACCATTAGGTAGACACTTTGTTATGGGATGAATTATCATCTTATCAACAAACCAGGAGAACTTTATGACAACTAGAAAACGTCATTCTTATGATGCTGAATTTAAACGTAATGCAGCATCGTTATATGTTAATGGTAAAAAAAGCTTATCAGAATTAACAAAGCAATTAGGAGTAGCAGAATCTACTTTATACAACTGGGTTAGTGAGTATCGTCAACGAGGAGATGAAAGCTTTAAACCCAAAGAACTCTCGGCACAAGAAAAAGAATTACTTGCGCTTAAAAAGCAATTAGCTGATGTTAGCATGGAGCGTGATATATTAAAAAAGGCGTTAACCATTTTCTCAAAGAAAAAGTAAAAAGAGCCGAGCTTTATGAATTTATTAATTTGTATCGGCGAGATTTCTCAATTGAGAGAATGGCAAAGATTTTTGGTGTTAGTCGTAGCGCTTACTATCAGTACAGTCGTGGTAACTTGTCTAAGAAAGAGATAATAAATAGCCAGTTACGCCCTCTGTTAATCAAAGCATTCATAAACTCAAAGGGAGAATATGGCACAAGGCGGTTACAGCTTTTACTTAGACGACTAGATATCTATGTCGGTCGTAAACGTATTGCTAAGCTAATGAAAGAATTGGGGCTTTATGCTAAAGCAAGAAGAAAGTTTAAGGTAACCACCAATCAAAGTAAAAGACCTTATTATGTTGCACCTAATTTGTTAAAACAAAAATTCATGGTAGAAGCTCCTAATGAGGTATGGGTGAGTGATATCACTTATGTGCCAACTAATGAAGGATGGTTATATTTAGCAACTGTTGTTGACTTATTTTCAAGGAAAGTTGTTGGCTTGGCTATGAGTCAGCGTATTACAGCTGATTTAGTTTTAAGGGCAGTTAATCAAGCAGTTAAAAGGCGACAGCCTGATTCAGGGTTGATATTACACTCTGATAGGGGATCTCAATATACAAGCCGAGTTTATCATCAATTAACTAAAAAGCATCGAATTAGATTAAGCATGAGTAGTACGGGTAACTGCTATGACAATGCTGTAGCTGAAAGTTTTTTCCATACTTTGAAATTAGCAGTTGTACATGATCAGAAATACCAAACTAGGAATCAAGCAATGCGCTGTATCTTTGAATATGTTGAAGTTTTTTATAACCGCCAAAGGATGCACTCAACGTTAAACTATTTATCACCAGAGGAGTTTGAAAGAAATTATTTTAATCAACCACAATATCCCATAGCCAAGTGTCTAGTAAAAGGTTGACAGATCACTACTGCTTCATTTTTACTCTGCAACTCAGCTTTAGCATCGGATAGTTTTTGATCTAATTTTGTATTTTCCTCAATTAACTCTTGTTTTTCTTTCTTTAATTCTTCTACTTCAGCTTTCATCTCAGCATTTTCATTTTCTAACGTAGAAATCCTCTTATCTTTATCTTTTTCTTGGTCTTTCAATCGTTGAAAATCATGATCTTTGGATTCAATATCCGCTTCTAAGCGCTTTTTAGTTTCTGTAAGTTTTTCAACTTCAGTTTGCTCTTTTTCTTTTTCTAATCTTTTTGTTTCTTCTTTTGCTTTCTCAACTTGAGATTCAAAAGTTAATTTTAATAATTCCAACTGTTCATCATGCTTTTTAGACTGCTCTTCTATTTGCGATCTTAAATCTACAATCGTACCTTGTAGTTGCTGACTCTCTGCTTCTTTTTCTTTTAATTTTGCTTTTAACTCTTCACAAATCTTTCTTAAATTTTCAATTTCTAACACTTGCCTTTGAATAATTGAATCAGCTGCACCAATTTTTCTATTCGCCTCATCAATTGCTAAACCTGAATTTTTCAGTACTTCTTGATTCTCACTAATGAATTTTTCAAGCTTTTCCTTCTGTTGTTCGACAAATGCAATCCGCTTAGTAAAGTTTTCTTTAATTTCTTCAAATAATTGGTCTAAATCTCGATCCTTAATACCTGATGACTCTAATTGTATTTTTGCTAAAAATTGTGTATCTCTGGAAATAGATGCCTGACAGTCTGCAACCATTAGACCTAAACTTTCTATCATCTGTTTAAAATGACTTTCTAATGTTGTTTTTAATCCACTAATTTCCTCTTTAGCACCTGCAAGCTCTTTTTGTACTTTCTGGTTAGATTCATTTAAAGAATCAATTTGTTTCTCTTGAACATCAATTTGACTCTTCTGTAATCCAATCTGCTCACCTAAACTGTCAACTTGTTTTTCTAATGCAGTTTTTGATTTTTTAAGCGATTCATTTTCTTCTTTTTCTATTACTAACTCACCACCTAAACGCGTTACTTCTGCACCTTTAACTTGAAGTTGAATCTCTCTTTGTCTTAAGGATAATTGAAGTTCTTGTTCTTTATGACTAGTTAATTTACCAATAACTTGTACTAATTCTTCTAAATTTTCTCCTTTTCCAGAAAGTGTATTTACTTGTTCCTGTAAAAGACTAACTTTTCTTTTTTGAGCTTGCACTTGTTCTTCAAGATTACTAATTTCTCGCCCTTGAACAGAAATAAGACTCTCATCAACTTTAGCTACTTTAGTCTTAGCATCAACTAATTCTTCTTGAACAATAATCACATCATCTTGAGCCTGGCTTTTACTTGTCATTGCTGATAATTGACTTTTCACTGCACTAAGTACTGCTTGAGTTTTTTCTAAAGCATCTTTTTCTTTTTCAAGCTCTGCCTTCGTTTTATCTAGTGTTTCTTTAGTTTCAGTTAATTCAACTGCTGTTTCTTTTAATTTAGTTGCTAATTCTGCCTTTTCATGGCTCAGCCCAAAGACATCTTTTTTTCTAGCTTCAATAATATCATGATCTTTTTTAATAACATTGCTTAATTGAGACTCTCCAGCTAAATCTCTTGATCTTTCAATCAATAACAATTCATCTATTAATTTAGTATTAAAAAGTTCAACTCGTTGATTTACTGCAAGCTTATCCTCTTTTTCTTTGATTGTTTTGACATAAGCCATTAATTTATTATAAGTATTATCCTTAAAGCTTTTAAAAACAGCTTTAAAGTCATCAAAATCATGCTCATTTTCTAAAGTAAATCTAATTGAAATATCTTCCTTATTATGCACACATTGGAAATATGGTTTACCTTGAAAACTTTCATTTAATTGCTTTATAGTAATAGCCCGGGCTTCCGGATTTAACATTCTAAACTCATGACTTACAAATATTTCCTCAATATACTCTGAAATCAGACCATAAGTAGACTTATACTCGGATCTTGGTAATTCAACCATACTATGATCTCTAGCAATCACAGTAATACATTGATCTAAATCTCTTCTCGCTTCAAAATATTTTTTTACTACATCAGCATAATTATCTTCAATAATTGATTGTATCTGTATATATTGATGATTAATTGTTTGCCTTTGACTTTCAAATAAACTAAGCATTTGGCTAATATGTTTATTAGTCGGCACATGCTTATTAGCTTCTAAATATTTTTTTAATTCCCCAATCGCATCACTATCTATATTTTTCTGCTTTTTTTTAATATTGTCATATAATTGATTATAAGCTGTATAGACTCTTTCTAATTCTTGTTGATTATAAACTTTTAAACTACCAGCAAAGTCAGCCATAACTGACAATTTATGCGTTAAAATCGAAAACTGCTTATACATGCCGGCTAAATCTAATAAGCCATCGACACAAAAGCCAATATCAGAACGTCTCGTACCTCCTTGTAATTTCCAATCAGCAACATAAGATTTATTTGCTTCAGCAAATTCTTGTGCAGTTTTTTGTCGTTCCTGAAAATCTCTTTTAAATCCTGGTATTTCAGCTATCTCAGTTTGACTACAAAATCCTGCTATTACTTGAAATCTCTCAGCATATGGGTTCTTCTTTGACTCAGAAATATACCTAGCACCAAGCACTTCACTTTCATGTTGAATACCAAACGTTTTTGTAGGTTTAACAAATGCTTGCCTGATCAAACCTTTTGATAGATTACCCAAATCAGCACTTGCTAATAGCGGCTGTTTGTCATCACTTGTCATCAACATAGCAGCTAATTTCAAAGTAGCTTCTGCCATTAAATTTGAGTCAAATGACAATTTACCAAAACGATCTTTTGCCGATTGATTAATATTATATTGTTGTAAATGCTGTTTAGCTTTTTGTATGTTTTCTATTGCAACTCCAACAAATGGCACTCGATCGTTGCCAAACTCAATTTCTCCTGAAAAGTCAGTTAAAAAATTTTCAACACCCTCTAAAAACTCAATATCTTTTGGTTCACCATTTAAATAAGGCAAAACTTCTGTTAATAAATGATTTAAATAATTTAAAACACCAGAAGTTGCATCATTTTCAGAGCCTGAAAATACTCTACCTTCTATACGTAATTTATAATACTCATTCAGTGATCTTGCTGCTGATTGCAATGCCCTTTGATAATTAATGTCAACCTTACCAACATAATTAACTTGATCCATAGAAACACTAGATTCTCTAGCCTTTTTACCAAACTTATATTGGCCTTGATCTGCTTCAGGTGCATTAAATGGAGGCACATCATAATGTTTCAATAATGTTCCCTGATACATTTTTAAATATAATGCTGCTTTTTGATTATCAGCTTCTAAAATACTATGAACTAAATCAAATGTTGCCTTAGATGCACTAACTGCTGTAGAACCTAATGTATAGAAAACACCGCTACCCATTTTCACACTCCTGAATAATTACTAAGCTATTAATCATTAATAAACTTTATCAATTACCAAGCTATCAAAAATTTAAGAAATAAATAATATATAATTTAAATAAAATGCAATATTTATTATTTAAGTGAATGTTTATATAATTTTTTATTGAAATAAATAGATTGCAAATCAAATATATAATTATAATATAATTTTCGTAATAATTTAATAATATTTACAAATTACATGAAAATAACATTGAAATAAGCGATCACTTTTAAACGTTAGCTCGAATCTCTGAAAGCGTTTGATCTGATAAAATTTCACCATCTTCAAAAACAGGTTCTAAATAGTTAAAACGGCCATTTAAATTATCGAGGCGCACCGTTTGAAATACTTCGCCTTCTTTTATAAGGGCAAGCCGACCTCGTTTCGATTTTTTCTGATGATCAGTTACAGGATCTTTATAAATATCCTGCCATTTTTCATTAATACAAATAGCAGATGCTTTCATAGCAAAGCGTTGCGTATCACGATTAACTTTTTGTAGTAATTCTGCCCCCATACCAAAAGCAACATTCTCAGCTGAAAACCCTTGCTCCTTCATTGCCAATAATATCGTTTCAACTGACTCAAAAGAAATTCCATCACCTTGAATAATGCGTAAATAAGGTGGCAATACCTTATAGCCTTTTGAGTTAGTTTCAAAACCAAATTTTTCCATTAAAATGCTCAAGGTCTTACAAATGACTTCTACTGGGTTACCACTATCAGGTCTAATTACGATAGTACCGCCATTATTGACTATTTTTTCCTTTAAGGTATCGCCCCAAAGTGATTCTAGTGCATGCCAGAGATTGTAAGAGTCACTTACAACTGCAACTAATTTACCATCACCTGAAAATTGATTAATCATATTCTCATAAGCATCGACTTCGTTTGTTTTCCCCCATGCAGTAATCGTTGAGTGTTCAGCTGCTGGAATTGAAAAACCTGCCATTGGTTCATGATAATATTTTCTTGCCAAAGCTAAGGCAGGTGTCGTATCTGTACCTAAAAAATTAACCAAATGTGCTAAACCACCCAAAGCTGCACTTTCATAAGAGCTTGCACCTCGAGCACCAAAGTCATGCAGTTTAAATAAGATACTTTCTGTAGAATCAGCAGTCTCTTCTAAAAATTTAAGTATGATCTGCTTAATATGATAAGAAACTGTTGCAACTGTTGATGGATACCATATCGCTCTTAATAATGATGTCTCAAGATAGTTAGTTAGCCAAAAACATGCTGGATCTGTATTAACCATCTGTAGCATTACCTGACGTTTAGCAATTAAACTGCCTTCTTTAACCGCTTCAATTCTTACAGGCATAATACCATGATGTTTCTCTAAAATATGAAGCCAACCTTTTCGATTAAAAACCAAACCATGAGATAATAGAATATCTTCTGCTTCGTTAATATTTTCTATTGTAATAGGTTTGGATAAATAGGCTTTTAGATAGTACTGTAATCCAAAAAATAATGTTTGATCATAACGCCCACCTCTTGATTCAATATAACTGGACATATATTGCGCACCTTTGGGGTATTGTAAATAATGTGACGCTTTATATGAGTCTGTATTTAAAATCAAATTTTGGCTATTAAACATGAAAAAGACCTTTTTATCTATCATATCCTAAGCATTCTAACAAAATATTCTTAATTTATAACCCATGCATTAAAGTAATTTTTGCTTAAGCACAAAATAAAATAAGTTCACTTTTTTCTTTTTAATCGATAGGTTAACTGTGGCATACTAAAAAATTATTTATGGTCTATCTATTACTACTATAAATGATAAAAAATAAATACAATTGGAGATATTATGCATAAAGCATCTATTCAACGTCAATTTGGTAGCACAATGATTGTTATCGGTACACAAATTGGCGCAGGCATATTAGCTATTCCTATTATTACAGCCGAGTTAGGTTTTCCTCTTGCTATGCTATTAATGCTTATCTCATGGATACTTATGACTTATACTGCTATTTTAGTCTCAGATATTGCACTTCATATGCCAAAGGGTACAAGTTTTGGGCGTATGGCAAAAATGACTTTAGGTGTGCCAGGCGCTGTTATTTCATGGCTAAGCTTTATTTTATTGTTATATACAATCTCTGTCGCTTATATCTCTGCTGCATCTTCTGCATTTCACCACTTAGTGACAACCATCCCACAATCAATCTGGGCAATTTTATTTGTCATAGTCTTTGCCTGTATTACGCTTTTAGGTACAGGCTCTGTCGATTGGGTTAATCGTTTATTATTAACCATTAAATTACTATTTTTAATTATTGTTTGTCTTATATTATCTCGCTATGTTGAAGTAGCCAATCTAGGCGATCATGCTTTTAGTACAATGACACTGTTACTAGCTATCCCTGTTTTAATTACCTCATTTACTTCACATATTATTGTACCCCCTCTAGTTGACTACCTTCATCGTGATAAAAAAGCAATCTTTCGCGTGATGATTATTGGCAGTACCATACCATTTATCTTATATATTTTATGGGAAATTGCTGTTCTAGGTACTTTACCTTTAAATGGTTCAATTAGTTTTATGCAATCTATTTTTTCACATAAGGCTGTTGCAGATACTAATATTGGTGATATTTTAACCGCTTTATCAGCTAAAATTGGCCAAGCACATATTGCCAAATTTAGTATTAACGTATTTACTGATATTTCTGTAATGACTTCTTATCTTGGTGTAAGCCTTGCCCTTTATCATTTTGTCAAAGATAGCTTTAAACTTGACCATATTCGCCAACCAATATTAAGACGAAGTATTGCAACACTCTTGTGCTTTGCAATACCTTTAGTTATTGTACTTTTTTATCCGAATCTATTTGTCATTGCTATTAGTTATGTTGGCGTATTTGTTTGTATTATGTTTTTATTATTACCTGTTTTAATGGGCATTCGACTAAGATGCCAAAAGCTAACATTTAATTACAAGCTCTCACGTCAATACTATTTATGGTTTATAGTATTTGTTGCAGGAATAGGTGTGATTATTTGTCAAATATTAAGTTAAATCTCTCTGTTTTTTAAGCTTTTTTTTACTTTTGAAAATCATAATAACTTATCATCATAGACCATTTTATATTTCAATTTATTTGATTTTTCTATTGCTGAATAATTGTTTAAAAAATATGATAAATTTTAACTTTGTATAATAATTAAACTTTATATTTTAATATATAAGAGCGCTTTTAATGGAGTAAAGGCAATGACTGAGTTAGAAATCGTCTTAGCTGCAATAGATCAATATATTGAACAGTCCAATGCTAGCTCTACTAAAACAGTAAAAAATTTCTTAACATACTGGACAGGTGGAACATCTGGAGTTGCTCGTGCAAAAGAGTTAAAAGAGTTACTCGAAAGAATCGGCTATGAAACAGTTGAAGAGGAATCTATTAAGGAAGATAGTAAAGGTAAAATTGATCAAGAAGATCAAGATGAATTTGAAGTTATTGACTCTAACGTCATTAAGAAAAAAGCAATTAACAGAGAACATATTCATTCATTTATCCTAGCTTACATACATAAACAAAAAAGTGAAATGAAAGATGCTATTTTAGCATGTGGTTTAACAACCGTAGATAAAATTAACTTTGATGCTTTTGTTAATGGCAACGATCAAACCGATAGTTTAAGAGCAATTATTCAATACTGGCTGACTTTAAAAAGAACACTTCATATAGATCAAGCACCACCTAGCTCTTTTAAGGGCAAACTTAAACAAAATAAAGTTAAAAGAATTATCGCAACTTCTGATACACCTATGCCGGAAGTGTTACCCACAGAAGGTGGTAAACAGAAAGTTTTTGATAAAGATACAGGCAGGGTTATTGCAAGAACAGAGGAAGTTCAGCAAGAATTTGTAAAAGAGGCTAAATTAAAAGAATATGTAACAGAAAATTACCCTTCTCTGCTAAAACATATGTCCTTTCAAACGCAAGATAAATTGAACCCTAATAGTGCTTTTGTATCAACATATGGCTTCGATAATGAAGATTTTTTTGGATTTGAAACACTTGATAAATTTATTTCTCAAGCAGAAACACGAAACTACACACCCAGACAAATACTACAAATTATTGAACAAATTTTTGATATTACTCATCAATTTTGGTTAGCTGGGATTTCACATCAAGACCTTCATTCTGGCAATATCAAAATTATCCCTGATGGGCCTTATGATAGTGATAAAACGTTTTTTAAAGTTAAAATTTTTGACTATGGTAATGCTAAATTTAATCCACAATTACAAAAAAATGATTTATTAGTTGATTGGTCTTATTTATTGCGGGGTCGCTCTGCAACCGTCTCTGATGAAATTGGCAGAAGTATCGTTTCTTACATGCCTGTTGATACAGAAGTTAACAAAAAGCATTATCCAATTATTAAACTAATGCAACTATTAGATCCAACAGCTCAGTTAAAACCAGTATTTAATGAACATACCGAATACTTTCTTAATTCACTGAGATATGCTAGAACAGATGATATTGACACCTTAGATTATCTCTATAACAATTTTAAATATGCATTTTTTACAAAAATAGCAGAAAATAGTCATATTTATGATAAATCAAGCCATACTAAACTTGAACCAAAAGAACAAATTGACCTATCTACATCTACTCAAGTATCTGAAAAAGTAGAACTAACTAGCCAAAATAGTCAAAAAGATAAAACACTGCCACTAAAAGAAAAGTTAGAAACGCAACAACAATCTAGCATAGAGCCAAAAGTAACCGTTAATCTTGATATGCAGTCACTTGTAATTCAAGAAGAATATAGAGGACCATCACAGCATAATTCATTATCAATCGAACGAATACAGCCAATTGAGACTGGTTTACGTAAACGAAATAAATCACAATCATTATCACAATCTAACCCTGATAATATGTTTTTTGATCATGAAATAGACACTCAAAAGATAACTAATTCTCTACCAGAATTTCCAAGATTAAAAACAGACTAAGATGCCTTAAAAATTTTATTTGGTGAAATTAAGTCACCCTGGTAACGTATTTCAAAGTCTAGCTGTGTATCGCCTTTAAATTTGCCTAATTGGCCAACGACCTGTCCTTGATTGATTGATTGTCCTTCTTTGACATCTATCGACGCTAAATTACCATAAGCTGATAAATATTGATTACCATGATCAACAATTACCATTCTACCATAGCCATTAATACCAACACCTGAATAAATCACCTTCCCTTTTGCGACAGAACGTATCGGATCATCTACTTCACCATCAATTAACCAAATATTATCTTGGTCACTAACCTTGCCTTTTAAAGGTAATTGCCAATTAATACCAGCATAATTAATCGAGTTAGAAGCTATGTTTTTTATACTTTCATCATGACTGGTTTGAGTACTTAGATCTATTTTAGTTGTTTCAGTTGAGGTATTTTTGACAGTAACCGCTTTGACCGGCTCTTTTTTAGTCTCTTCTTTTTTTGCCACTTTTTGAGTATTTGAATCTAATGGTTTTAATGTAGTAACTGCTGGTTGATTATTCACTTGAGGTTTAGGCTGATTAGATACGGTCTTATTAACATGGTATAAATCTGGATTAACCAATAATTTTTCGCCAACAAAAATATCATACGGTGGCTTTATTTGGTTAATCATCGCAATCTGATTTAAGTTTAAATTAAAATCTCGAGCAATGCCTAATAAGGTATCTCCACGTTTAACGGTATAGTAATCAGTTTGAAGCGTTTCTTTTTCTACGTTATTGTTCGCAGTGACTACTGGTTGTGGCTTTTCATTCTCTATCGATTTAGCTACAACTACTTTATCTTCTTTCTTGGGAGGTATTTTATTTGAGTTATTTACTTGAGTATTGATATTATCATCTGATTTAGTTTGCGTTTTAACCACTGGTGTATCAGGTTGAATTAATGCATCCTGATTATCATTAAATTGATTTTGTGCAATTTGATCATCGTTTAGATTTGCTGTATTTGAATCATTATCTATATTATGCGTATTATCTTGACTCGCTTTCATTGACTCAGGTGCAAAAAATTGTAGTTTTTGGCCTACTTCAACCCGATATGGTGATTGAAGGTTATTCCACAATATAATAGCCCGCTCACTAATACCATAGGCTCTTGATATACTCGGCAAGGTATCACCTTGCTTAACTGTATAGTATTTTGGCATTTGTCCTAAACTTGTAACTTCAGCAGCACCACCTTGACGCGGCGCATCAAAAAAATTTGTAATTGATGCACAAGCAGTTAGAAGCCCTGTTAATAGTAGGATTACACCTCGCAACAACCAGTTTAAACCCATGATACTAGCTATCCTCTTTTAATCCTTTAATATACTGCATGATATCATAAATTAAACGCTGCGTTCCATCATTTGTCAATGCCGATATATGATAGATTGGGCCTTGCCAATCTAGTGCTTCAATAATTTCATTAGCAATACTTTCTGCTTGATCACCTAAGATATCTGTTTTATTTAATACAAGCCATCTTGGCTTAGATGCTAAATCTTGATTATATTTCTCAAGCTCTAATGTTACTTTTTTAATTGAATCCACTGCGCTTGTACCATCAACAGGCGCAATATCTACTACATGTAATATTAATAAAGTACGTGAAAGATGCTTTAAAAAGCGTAATCCAAGGCCAGCACCTTCACTTGCACCTTCAATAACACCTGGAATGTCCGCCATTACGAAGCTTTCAAGTGGATTAACGCGGACTACACCTAAACCTGGATACATTGTTGTAAATGGATAATCTGCTACTTTAGGTGTTGCAGCAGAAACAGAGCGAATTAAAGTTGATTTACCTGCATTTGGAAAACCTAATAAACCAACATCAGCCAATAATTTTAATTCAAAACGAATATCTCTAGCTTCACCCTCTTCACCCGGTGTAGTCTTTCTTGGCGCTTGGTTAATACTACTTTTAAAATTAATATTACCAAGGCCGTGACGCCCACCTTTGGCAATGCACAAAACTTGATCGTGATGAAGGATTTCCCCCATTAAATCACCACTTTGGACATCATAAATTGCAGTACCTACTGGTACTGTCAAATATAAATCATCTCCCATTTTTCCAGTACAATTACTACCTGCACCAGGCTGACCACTTTTGGCTCTATAGCTACGTACATAGCGATAATCAACTAACGTGTTGACATTACGATTACCTTTAACATAAACACTGCCACCATCACCTCCATTACCCCCATCAGGGCCACCTTTGGGGACATATTTTTCACGTCTAAAGCTCAAACAGCCATTACCACCTTTACCTGCTTCAACGTGAATACGTACTTCATCAACAAATTTCATTTATTTTTCACACACTGTCTTTACATTAAACATAATACAATTCTATATAAGTAGGCTATCTTAGCCGAAACTCACCTTGGATGCCAGCACCTTGTTTTATGTTATATTGTAAATCTTTTTAATATTTTTTTAATATAAATTGCGCAAATTAATTTTTAATTGGTTAAACTTAATTATGTAAACAAACAAAATAAAAGAAACATTACTATGATTACATATACTAACAAACTACTTATCGCAATGCCTGACATGAAGGGATTACCATTTGAGACTTCTGTTGTTTATTTAATGCATCACAATGAAGATGGTGCAATGGGATTTATTATTAATATCCCACTATCCCCTAATTTATCAGATTTATTTTCACAAATGGAAATTATCACTAAAGAACCTTCAAGTAATTCCTTATTAAATCAGAAATTATTACTTGGCGGACCGGTTCAACAAGAACATGGTTATATCTTACATACAAAAAGTGAAATAAAATTTGACGCAATTAAACAACTCAACGATAATCTATTCTTAACGACATCCCGCGATATTTTAGAAAACTTAGGTAAAGATAATTCTCCAGAGAAAGTACTCATTACATTAGGATACTCTGGCTGGGGACCAGGACAATTAGAAGAAGAAATTATGGCAAATTCTTGGTTAGTTGCGCCATTTTCTGAAGATATTGTCTTTGACATACCACTTGAATTACGTTGGCAAGCTGCCTTAGAAAGTATTGGTATCAGGGATATCCATCAACTTTCAGGCTTAAGTGGACATGACTAGTAATAAAAGACTTTTAGGGTTTGACTTTGGTTTAAAACGTATTGGTGTTGCTTCAGGACAGCTAATCACCAAAACGGCAACCCCGATAGGCACAATTAATTGCCCTGATAAAACCCCTAATTGGCATGAAATCTCTAAACTAATTGAAAAATGGCGCCCAACCGATATTATCGTTGGTTTACCCATTGATGCGCACGGGGAAGAAACTGAAATAACAAAATTAAGCCGATTATTCTCCGATGAGTTATCTAAACGTTATCAAAAACCCATTCATTTAGTTGAAGAAGCTTATTCTACCCGTGAAGCACGCTGGAAATTAGAAGAAGTAAAGGGCAAAAAAATTAATCATTTAAAAGTTGATGCGCTTGCAGCTTGTGTGATTCTTGAAACTTGGATGCGAGAATATCGCTAAATATGCGTAGCAAAAGCACCCTCTATCCAATAATGCTGATCTTTTTCAAAGGCAATAACATCAAAACGTAATTGATATTGATTAAACTTAGGATATCGAAGTAGAAAAAATTGAGCAGTTTTAATTAGTTTTTTTCTTTTTGTTATAGTTATTGTCTCTAATACATGACCAAAGTCACGGCTATGACGATATTTTACCTCAACAAAAACCAATATATCTTTAATTAAGGCAATAATATCAATCTCTCCCATTCGAGAATGAAAGTTTTCTTTTATAATTTGATAATGATTCTTTTCAAGCAGTGCTTTAGCTTTTAGTTCATAGGTTTTTCCTGCTTGAAGACTCATCGTTTAATAAAGCTTATAATGTTAGTTAACGCCAATACCACTATGACGTAAAAGCGCTTGAATATCTGGCTTACGTCCACGATAGTTAATAAATAAATCTAATGCTGGTTGTGAACCACCTTTTTCAATAATTGAAGTTAAAAAGTGTAAGCCCACCTCACGATCAAATACATTACCACTTTCTTCAAATAAACTAAAAGCATCACTGGATAAAACTTCAGCCCATTTATAGCTGAAATAGCCTGCAGCATAGCCACCTGCAAAAATATGTGAAAAACTATGTGTAAATCGATGATAATCGGGCGGTATAACGACTGCAACTTGATTTCTTACCTGTTTTAATAGTTCTAAACAATAATTCGTATTATCTTTATTTGCTTTATATTCTAAGTGTAATCTAAAGTCAAAAATGGCAAACTCAAGCTGTCTAACCATATGCATTGCCGAGTGGAAATAACGTGATGCGACTAGTTTATCAAATAGCTCTTCTGGTAAAGACTCACCTGTTTGATAATGCTTTGTCAAGCGCTTCAAACCCTCTTTATGCCAAGTATAGTTTTCCATAAATTGGCTTGGTAACTCAACAGCATCCCATTCAACACCATTAATTCCAGCAACTGGTAAATAATTAACTTGTGTTAAAATATGATGTAATGCATGACCAAATTCATGAAATAGAGTCAATACATCATTATGGGTTAATAATGCTGGTGCTTCATTTGTCACAGGCGGTGCAAAATTACATGCGATATAAGCTATCGGGGCTTGTAAATCACCATTATCTTTTAAGTAACGCGTTGTTATATCATCCATCCAAGCGCCACCACGTTTAACTTCTCTAGCATATAAATCGACATAAATAAGCCCACGTAATTGACCATCTAAGTCAGTAAAGCGGTATAATTCAATCGAATCATGATAGCGATCAAACTGATCAACTCTTTCAACATTTAGTCCATAAATTTCATTTAATATACTAAATAAGCCACTTAACACATGATCAACTGGAAAGTACTGGCGTAACTCTTCTTGTGTAAATGAGAATTTTTCCTTTTTAAGTTTTTCTGCATAATAATTCAAATCCCAAGGCTTAAAATCATCTAGCCCTTGCGCTTTTGCAAATTGACATAGTTCAGTATATTCTTTTTCTGCTTGTGGTTTAGCACGCTTGACTAAATCCTCAAGGAATGAAATTACTTGATCAGTTGACTCTACCATTTTAGGTGCAATTGAGACTTCTGCATAATTATCATAACCTAAGACTTCTGCCATCTCTTGACGTAGTTTTAATGTCTCATTAATAATCTCTGTATTATCCCATTGACTAGCATTACTACCACAATCTGATGCTCTTGTGGCATATTCATAATACATCGCCTCTCTTAAAGATCGATTTTCAGCTGTTGTCATGACACTAATATAAGTTGGTGCATCCAAACCTAAGATATACCCTTCCTTATCTTTAGCTTGTGCCTTAACTTGTGCAGCTTTTATCACATGCTCAGGCAAACCTTCTAATTCACCATTATCTTCTGTAAAGTAATGCCAAGCTTTTGTTGCATCTAATACATTATTTGAAAATGTTGTGGATAATACGGTTAAGCGCTCAGAAATTGCTTTAAAGCGAGCTTTTTTCTCTTTCGCTAAATGCACACCTGATAATTTAAAACTCTTTAATGCTTCGTCAATAACACGTTTTTGCGCCACATCATAATGATTTTGATATTCATCAGATTGACTAATTTGACAATAGGCTTGATATAACGCTTGATCTTGAGAGACTTCTGTTGAGTACTCTGATAGTTTAACAATACAACAATCATAGACTGCTCGTATATCATCATCACTTAAAACCGCATTTAATTGTGAAATGGGGGCAAATAATTTATTTAACTGGTCTTCACAGGCTTCTAATGGGTCAATCAAATTAGCCCAACTATAACTTGTATTATCCGATAATAATTTTTTGCGCAAATCGCGACAAGCACTTAATTGATGATCTAATTGTGATTCAAATTGCTTAATATCAATTTTTGAATACTCTGGCAATTCAATTATTGGCTTATGTATATTTTGTGTCATTTCTACTGTTGTCATATTTAAATACCATTACTAATCTTTAGCTACATATTCATTTTAGTGTATATAATTATCATGTAAGATTAAAGTATAAACTAGCTTATTTTAAGGCATACAATGACACAAATTCAATTTCTATTATTAGCAGCAATCCCGATTTTATTTGCAATTACTTTTCATGAAGTTGCCCATGGCTTTGTCGCTAAATTAAGAGGTGATAATACAGCCTATATGATGGGACGATTAAGCCTTAATCCAATTAAACATATTGATTTAATTGGTACAATTATCGTACCTGCGGTACTTTTTTTAATGGGTGGCTTTTTATTTGGCTGGGCAAAGCCTGTACCTGTCAATGAAGGGCATTTAAAAAAACCTAGATATGATAGCGCACTTGTTGCCCTTGCAGGCCCTTTTGCTAACCTTTTAATGGCCTTTTTTTGGGGCTTAATTGCTAAAATTGCTTTAGCTTTATCACAAAGCTCACCTGAAGTATCTGAAATTTTTACCTATATGGGCTATATTGGTGTCCAAGTTAATCTTGTATTAATGATCTTAAACTTAATTCCAATTCCACCTTTAGATGGCAGTCGTGTTGTCAGTGCATTTTTACCACTACATGCTGCAATAAAATATAATCGTATTGAACGCTTTGGCTTTTTTATTTTATTAGCTTTAATTATTATTCCAATCGGTGGTCGACCTATTCTTTGGTATATTATGGGACCATTTATCGCATTTTTTAACAGTCTAATTTTTTCATTATTTGGTTTACCTCACCTAGGGTAAGCTTGCTTTTTTTTATTATTTTTAGCATGATTGATTGAGGTTAGATTAATCACAGATGAGGTTTGAATAGCTACCATGAACAAATTTACTCAACTTATTGTAGGGTCAATGATTATTTTACCCATATCTACTTATGCCAGTACATTTTATGGTCCTTGTAATATAAAAAATGAAACTCAACAAAGCCTTACCTGTAATGGTCCAGCTAAGATTGAACAATCAACCATTACAGGTGATGTGACAATTAATGGGCCTGCTGAAATTGATGAAGTAACCATCGATGGTACATTAACCGTTCATGGCCAAGTATCACTCGATAAAACATCGGTTAAAGGTGCAACCATTGTTAATGGGCCGATTAAAGCCGATGACTCTAAATTTGCAGATTTAAAAGTTCATGGCCCTTTAAATATTGATGAAAGTACTGTCACTGGTAAAACAGTAATCTCTGGATTAATTGATGCAGATGAAACTACGTTTAATAATTCTGTAACAGCATCAACTAATATTATTAAACTTGAAGAATCAACTATTCGTGGCGATTTAGTGGTATCATCTGATGAAGCACCAATGGTTACTTTATCAGAACAAAGTGTTATTACAGGCAATGTCATTTTCAAAAAAGTTTCAGGTACTGTCTTAACAAAAGACAGTCAATCTAAAACAGGTGATGTTAAAAACGGCAGTAAAATTCAACATAATTCATAATCAAGTTAAAGATTAATTATGAGTGTTCAGCTATTCCCGCTTAATTTTTCATTTAATTATTAATTCCATTAGCATTCTCATTGACAATACTTACCGCTACAGCATATGCACCGTATATTAGATTTTTATGTCTCATTAATAAATAACCGGGTATAGTTAAAAACACGATGTTCATGGCAAAATATAATTAACCAGTGTCGATGATCAATTGGGCTTTAACTTTTCCTGATAGGTGTAAATATAGCGCTTCCCAACTATTAATCTGTGCTATAAAAAAAGCACTTCTTATTCTGTCCCATAAACGACTTCTTGTCTCTAATTTTTTTAATGCCGACTTAAATAATGGACAGCATAGTTCTTGAATTTGATCTACCAAAAATGCCAATAGCATCAAAAAGCCAAATACTGTACATAAGTTGTTTGCTCCATGACCAAAATTGTGTTCAAAATTATACCCTTGATTTTTTAATGTATTAAATGTCTCATTTTCAATTTTCCAGCGTGCACGTGCTCCTGTCATTATTTTAAATACATTGTTTGAATTAAGATCAAGGTCTGTCACCCAAGTAAAATGCTGTACTTTACCTTTTTTATTTGTCTGTTTATAAGACAAAAAGTTAACCTTAATATCACTTCTAGTTTCATTTAATTCAGCTTGATTAACCCACTCAAATTCATGTTTAACACCCTCTAGTGACATCGACAAAAACTCGGATTTACTTGCTTTAACCCAGTCAAAAAGCCAGGTATGATCACTTGGTTTTACTCCTAGAATATAATGAATATTATGTTTGTTTAGGTCATCAATATGAGGGCCATTGGCATATAAGGCATCTTCAACAAAAATCATTGCTAAGTGCGGGTGTTCTTGGCGAAGACGTTTAATTAAACGTTTCGCTGCATTTCGCTCACAATCATTTTTCTTTGTTCCATCACTTTTAATAATTGGCTCAGGCGCTAATGGAATCACTTGCTTTATATCAGGATGTACAATCGAAGCACACAACATTTGATGATAATAAGTTTTTGTTCCATTACGGTGATGTTTTACACAGCAATTATCACAATGCACTTCATGTGATGAAAACATCCCTGTGCCGTCACTGGAAATCAAATAATAATCATTATAAAAACAATATTGCTCTAGAACTTTACCTCTTTGTAGATTGCTTAGTAATGCATTAAATGACTGACGTAATTGAAGATAATCAATTTCATCTAAACGTTCACGTAAATATGTATCACATGGCACTTTTTCAACTTTATATAATGAGCTAATATTATTTTTAACCAAACTGCCCTCTGATCGCATATCTTTATCAAATTTAAGTAATGAAGGATACTTCATTCCAAATACTGCCATGCCACACATCAAACAATCAACAAGTGAGTAAATGCTGGATGACTTCCTATCAGTAGCTTTTGCAAAGCTATTTCTTAATGTGTGTAATAAACCTGGTATAGATAGATGTTTTTTAAATTGATTGTTCATTGTAAAATAACTAGGTTACGAAAAATAAATATATGATCGGTCTAAAAGTCTTTATTTGCAACCCGTGTCATTAATAGCGGGAATTGCTGTTGGTCTCATTAATAGTAAGCATCTTATATCTTATACAATAGATAACGGATTTTGATTATAACTTGCTTCTTAGATTTAAACGCATTAGAGTATCTTTTTCTAAAAAGTTCAAATGACTAGAGGTTACATATGCGCATTTTTAAAATTTTATCACTTATTTTTATTAGTAGCTTTATGCCACTATATGCCAATATTCAAGTAATTGCTGCTGAAAATTTCTATGGTCAAGTTGCTAAGTCAATTGGTGGTAAATACGTTGATGTGACAAGTATCATATCAAACCCTGATAGTGACCCGCACTTATTTACAACATCACCAAAGACGATGATGGCATTTTCTAAAGCCCAAGTTATTATTTACAATGGTCTTGATTATGACCCTTGGATTAATCAAATGCTTCAATCACAACAAACTAAAAGTACAGTTGAAACCATTAATGTAGGAAAATTAATGGGTATTAAATCAAGTAGTAATCCACATATCTGGTACAACCCATATACTTTTCCAACGCTTGCAAAAAAATTGACAAAAATTTATGCAAAAATTGAACCTGAAAATAAAGACTACTTTAAAGAAAATTTAATTAGCTTTATGAAAAATTATCATGTTGTATTTAAAACTATTCATCAATTAAAAATAAAAACTAATAAGCTACCTGTTACTGCAACTGAGCCTGTGTTTGGTTATATGGCTGATGCACTGGGTATGAATATGAAAGGTAAAGACGTTCAGTGGCAGATTATGAATGACACAACGCCTTCACCAAAAATGATGGCACAATATGAAGACTTACTCACTCATAGAGAAGTTAAACTACTTTTTTACAATAACCAAGTAAAAGAACCTGCAACAGAAACAATCAAAGCCTTGGCAGAAAAAAATCATATTGCTATTATTGGAGTAAGTGAAACCATGCCACCAAATGATACAGTAAGTCAGTGGCTACAAACAACATTAAATCAAATAAGTACAAAAGTTAAACAATGAATGAAACTGTTATTGACTGTAAAAATGTCGTACTTGGTTATGCAAATAAAAAGCCTCTGACAAATCCTTTTTCTTTCTCTATTACACCAGGTAGCTGGATTGGTATTATTGGTGATAATGGCTCAGGAAAATCAACATTTTTCAAAAACATACTTGGCGACTTAACGCCTAGATCAGGGAAGTTAACTGTCTTTAACCACCCTTGTGGTAACAAACATAACAATCGACAAATTGGTTATATTCCACAGTCAAGGCATACTGATATCCCTGATCATTTAACTGCTTTTGAATTACTTAAAGCAACACTGAATGCTTATCAATTTGGTATTGCATATTATAGCCAAAAAAAAATAAATAAAATTAAGCAGTATATTGATTTAGTTGGTGCTAATGACTATGCACATGCTACGTTTAAATCCTTATCAGGTGGACAAAAAAAACGAATTTACCTTGCCCAAGCTTTGATTAATCAACCAAAATTATTACTACTTGATGAACCATTAGCAGATCTTGATTTACAGGCTAAACATAACTTTATCCGCTGTTTGCAAAAAGTACATGCTGAAATTCCAATTACAGTTTTAATGATTACCCATGAGATGAATGAAATGCATCAATATTTATCTGATTTTATTCACTTTCATAACCAAAATGTTATATTAACGCCAAACTACCCATTCAGTAAGGCTTTTGAGGATCATTGCCACCATGTTTAATTATGTATTTATGCAATATGCATTTATTGCTGGCACATTAACTGCCTTAACCTGTGGCGTGATTAGCTTATTTGTTGTGACAAGAAAAGCTGCTTTTGCAGCACATGCATTAAGCCATATTAGTATTACAGGTGCTGCATTAGCACTACTTGTTGGCTTTTCTGCTATAACAGGCCAATTAGTTATCAATCTTATCTCAGCCATTTTAATGGGCTTAATTGGTGAGAAAACTGTCAAAAATGATCAAACCATTGGTATGGTATTAACCTTTTTTCTTGGAATTGGTGCATTAAGCTTATTTTTATATCAATCTGGCTATGCTGGTTCTGTTATGAGTATTATGTTTGGTAATTTACTCGCCGTATCATTACAACAAATTTATTTATTGATCATATTAAGTGTAACTTTATTAGCTATTCTTATTAGCGTTTTTCGCCCTTTATGGTTTTCAACATTAGAACCTGACTTAGCAACTGCAATGCGCTTACCAGTTAAATTATTAACGGTTATTTTTTTCTGTCTCGTTGCAATTACTGTCACAATGGCTTGTCAAGTTGTCGGTGCACTTTTAGTTTTTGCATTATTAATTGGTCCTGGGGTTATTGCAAATCAATGGGCAAAAACATTAACAAGTAACCTAATCACTAGTATTACAGTTTCAATTATTAGTGTATGGCTATCGCTTTATCTAGCCTTTTATTTGAATTTACCAATCAGCTTTTGTGTAACGTTTTTAATTACGTTATTCTATATCGCTGGCTTAACTAAAAACTGTATCATTAAGCAATAATACTACTGACAACTAGACGGGCTTAATTTACATTTTAAGCTATTTAATGAGTCTTTAATCTGATCAGTTGTTGAGTTGATACCTTCTTTTAATTCAGCTTGAGCAAATGCAGAGACAGCCTTTGTCGCTATAACCTTTAAAACTTGCTGAATAATCTGTCCTGTTGTTTCACCTGTTCCTGATTGTCCAACATCTGTCATCTGAATCTCATCAATGCTAAAAGTTAACTCTTTATTTGCTAAAGCAGGTATTTTTGCATTAACCGCTATATCATTAATAATTAGATTTTTTATGACAACTTTTTTCTTTGATGCTTCATCTGTTTGACTATCTGTCTGATTCGTTTGTGATTCATTTTGATCACTCTGATCATCTTCAGTAGAGGCTGTATTATTTTCAATATTACTTTGAAGTACACTTAAATTAGATTGATTATCATCATTTTGTTCATAGTATAAATGAGGTGCATCAATAATAAGTGACTTAATCACAACTGTATCACTTTTTATTGTACTTGTATCAACAACAATAGATATATTATCTAAAGTTAATATATCTGGATAAGTAAACCCTTTAGGGTTGCCTACTTTCAGAGAATTAATCGATGCCTCACCCCGAAATGCACTAATATCAACCCCACTGACTGTTATTTGCGTACCTGTAACTTGTGAACCATATTTTTCAATTAGGTAGCCTGCAACATAATTAATTGATAACCAAATAGCAACTACAACAACCACAAGAATTGCTATAATAACACCTAAAAACTTTAATCCCTTTCTCCTACCCATAAGTAATCTACCCTTATTAAGATTTTTGCCTATCTCTGATCTGTAAGTTTAGTTAATAATAAACATTTATAAAATAAAGACAAAAAATATAATTTGCCAAACTTAATTAACTGCACTGATAATTTTTTCATGCCAATTTAGTTGGGTTTGATAAAGCTTATTCTCATTAATCGTTAATAATACTCGATCTTTCATCAAACATTGCCCGTTCACCCAAGTATCATTAACTTGATTTCTACTTGCAGCATAAACTACCTGAGAAACTGGATTATAAACTGGTAATGTTTCAGGGTAAGCTAGGTTAATACTAATACAGTCAGCATGCTTACCAATTTCAAGTGAACCAATGCTTTTATCTAACTTAAGTGCTTTTGCGCCAGAGATTGTTGCCATTTCTAATACGGTTTCTGCTGATAAATCTTCAGGATCTAAATTTGCTACTTTAGCTAAAAAGGCTGCTGAACGCATCTCTGAAATCATATCAATATCATTATTACTAGCTGAGCCATCCGTACCTAAAGCAACATTAATACCTTGATCGATGAGTTTTTGTACAGGTGAAATACCACTAGATAATTTCATATTTGACTCTGGGCAATGTACAACATTGACAGCATGTTTAGCTAATAAATCAATTTCTTCATTATCTAATGCTGTCATATGCACTGCAATAAACTGATCACTTAACCAACCTTTAGATGCGTAGTGTTTTACTGGGCTTTGACCATAAGTCTGGATAAACTCATCAATCTCTTTTTGTGTTTCATGTAAATGAATATGTATTGGTAAATCATATTCATTGGATAATAAATGAACTCTCTGCATAATCTGGTCATTAACACCATAAGGAGAATGTGGACCAATTGCAACTGATAGTAAATCATTATCATTTAATAAATCAATCAACACCTCTTGATGATTAAAACATTCATCAGCGCTTGTTGCCCATGGTGTTTGAAAGTGATAAATACAATGAGCCAAACGTCCTCTAACACCTGCTTTCGTACAAGCTTTTGCCACTTCATCCATATGGAAATAATGATCATTAACACAGGTTACACCACCCCGAATACATTCAGCTAATGCATGTAATGTTGCATCATAAACATACTTAGCAGAAATGGTTTTTCTCTCTGCTGGCCAAATATAATCACTCAGCCAAGTTTGTAATGCGACATCATCTTTAAGGCCTCTATAATAGCTCATTGCAAGATGCGTGTGTGCATTAACTAGCCCTGGCATTAATACATGATCATGACGATTAAAAACTTCCGTTGCTAGATATGCTTTTGCTGCTTCAGCTTGAGGTAGTAAATCAATAATTACACCATTACTAATTACGAGTGCATAATTTTCTAATACTTCATTTTCAGGCCTAATTGGTAAAACCCAACGGGCATTGATAATTGAATCTACAGGTTTCATAACTTCACTTAACATTAACAAAATCAATTAGCTATCAATTTAACTGAAATTGTTAATGCGTCAAGTTTTATGTTTGAATAAATTATTTAACAACAAATTTAGCCATTTCACCTTTTGCGCGATACTGGTGATATTTAGTAAAGTTTTTCTGATCGTTGCTACCATAAGCTAAAATCACAGACATATTCTCACCTTTTGGGTTCGTCGTTGTAAAATCCTTACCATATTTTGTATCTTTTGGTTTTAGAGGTATGGTGAACTGAATAGTTGTCCAACCATCTTTATACTCCCCTGAAATTACTTTGACTTCACTTGTAGCACCTAATTTTGATAGTGATTTATGTCGCCATTTACTTACACCGTATTCATTTGAAATAACAACTTTATTATCCTTCTTATCTTGCTTAATATACCCCATAATAATATCAGCATCTTTCATATCATCTGTTGCACCAAAGCCAACAGCAACCCAACCTGAAGTTTTTGCAGATAGCGTTATCAATAACTCATTTGGATTTGATGCTTTTTGATAGGTAAAGTAAATATTCTCAGCAGAAACTTTGCATACATTACCACCATTTTGGCAATTAGTTGTTGCATTGGCTGCAAATAAATAACTACAACCACTTAAAAAAATAACGAGTAAAAAGCTAAATATCTTCAGTTGTTTCATTTTGTTTTTCTTATCCCTTAGGTTTTGTTTCATAAACACTTTTTGCTTTAACCGAACTTTTACCCGGTGGCTCATCCCACCAGCCTTCAAGTTTCCATTTTGCTATAATAATCTGTTTTACTGCATCACGTAAATGAACTTCTTTGATTAAATACCATGCATCTGCTAGGCCTCCTCCTCTTAATATTTCATCTACCGAATGGATATGATTATGTTTAGCTATATCTGCAACTGTATGCTTAAGCCAATTTAATGCTTGTTGTTTTACTTGTGCTTCATCCGCTGACGCCTCTGGCGCAACAACTTCTTCTGTTTGCTGAGTTTCTTTTGTCTGTTCATCTTCATCTGCCATAGTTCATCTCCTGATGTTCCCATCATTGACTATTAAACTATAGTTTGACTTAATCGACATTGCAATTTAATCATCGCTTTGATAATTAGCTTCAGTTACAATAAAATCCAATAAAAAAAGGATCAAAAGGTTTAATATCAATGCAGATTAGTTTAGATACGCCTGATACTGAAATTTATGTCAGATCTTATAAACCCACTGAGTATATCCAACTAAACCAACAGCAATATGAAAAATCATTAATAATTTCATCCAAGTGTATTTTATCATCTGAAAATTTACCACAATCATTTACTGAGTTAAGCATTAAAGATATTGAACAATTTTTATCTTTTGATGCTGATATTTATTTATTAGGCACAGGAGCTAGCCACCAAATTCCAAATCAAGATTTATTAAAGCTTGCCGCAAAGCAAAATAAAACACTCGATTTTATGGATACAAATGCTGCCTGTCGTACATTTAATGTATTAGCATCAGAGTATCGTAATGTAATTGCATTTTTATGCCTAAAATAAATATAAAATTTGCTGTAATTTAATTGATATTTCATTAGGTATTATTTTAAATATTTGTATTACTAAAAATATTTAAAGGTATCTCTCATGTCAAAAGAATCAATAAAAAAAATAGTAAATAATTTTTTAAAATACTGTGAAGCAGAAGCAAGTGATGCTTTAACTGGTGAAACCGTAATCTACTTCGAAAATATTTATCATAATATCCCACCAGCTGCAGCAGAAATTGTTCATAAAATAAAATGGCATGATTATGAAAAAAATGATTTAGAATTTAAAACCATGCTTTGTAATGAACTGCATAAATATAATGAAACAATTTCAGCACAAATTTATGACTTTTTTGGAATTAATAAACCATTCCAAAAGATTTGCAGTAATCCTGAAAAATTATTTGGTATGGAAGGACCTCTTGTTAAAGCAGCTAAAAGTCATAGTCCTCAGTAAGTTCAAATAAACCCTCTTATCATTAAAAATAAAAAAATTTGCACAAAATAAATTCTATCTACTATATTAAAAGTTACCTGATCAAAAAAGGGGGTTGCTATGAAATACTATAAATTAACACCAAGAGACGAAATCTTAGATAATGAACTGTGGAAAGCAAATAGTACGCATTATGAGCCAGCATTAATTCAAGCAACAGATGAAGATGAAGCACGAGAAATTGCTGAAATGTATTATGGTATTTGTTACGGTACATCATTAAGGACAAGTGGACTTTGGTTAGATGATGATTATGTTGAAGCGATTGAAATTAATGATTATCAATTTAAGCTTTTAAGTAAACAATTTAAAGTGCTAAGACAAGAGCCAATCACTAGTATTACAAGTCAGAGCTATCATTAAATGATCAGCTCTGATAATAAATATATCAGTTATATTCGTTCCGACTTAATCTGACACCTATAACAAACTACAAGAAATTAATTTTTTATACTGCTTTGCTTGACTAGAATTCATCATTAATAATGGCGCTTCTTTTTCTTCGATTTTTAGCTGCATAAATGCTGTGTTAACCTCATTTCCACCATTTTGAGAACTTAAAATAATGTCACATTCACTTGGCTTATCTAACAATAATTTTACATTTTCAGACAAATCTAAATTTAAATTTTTTAAGGTTTCAAGATTATTTAAGAAGCTTTTAGATTGAGCAGCCTTTGACAAATAAGAATAACCTTGAACTTGATAATGTTGCATAATTTTTTGAATGCCTGCACAACTCTTTTGGTTTATCTCACTTTTTATATCATTTCTATTAGACATGCTTTGATTATGGATAAACTTTTCATTCGCGGCTCTATGATCGTTATCAGTTAAACAAAACTGATTTAAATCATCACAAGGCGTGCCATTACTTTCAACAACTCTAGCAATATCTTTGAAAAAAGCTGATCGTTGTCTATAACGTTCTGGATGCTTACTTTTTCTTGTCTCTGTATAACTTCTAATTGCATCAATTGTATTATATGTTTTTAAATAGCCAACTGAAATACTTCGCCCATCTTGATCGCTTTTATGATTACAAGTTGTTTCTGACATATCCAGAATTTGCTTGTATACTTCGAAATGCTCTATTTCATCTGTTTCTGAGTCATATAAAACAATACCTCTTCTAAAAATACCTGGTTTGTTACAGTTTAGAAAATTATACTTTTCATTAAAGGAATCAATTTCATCTTCATTGTCTTTTGTTAGCATCACTTGTTCTTCAATAGAAATCGGCTTACCTTCAGCTAGATGTTGGTTTATTTTTTCAACAATAGCATCAAAGTCCATATCTTTAGTAAATGTATTTCCAGTGCCTTCAACACCATCAGTCTTAATCACGACTTTATTACTATATTTTTCTAAAAACGCTCTTATTGTTTCTTTTTCATCATGACTTAAGGGTGCTTTAGAGGTTCTATCTATAATCATAAAGTCAGGATTATATTTAGCAGTTTCCTGAAAGCTTTGTAACAAATATCTTTGATCTGTTTTACAATTAATTCGTCTTGGATTAATATTACCTAGTGGCGATGGTAAAGATTGATAGAATCTAGCTGTAATTATGCCATTATCTAACTCATTTTCAATTGTTTTAAACAAATTAGAATCTAATAGATTCTGGATTTCATAAACTCTAAAATCACCATTATCATTTGTAGTATAATCGACAATAAAAGCTCTTTTCATAACTAAATAACCCCATAAACTGATTAATAAGTCTGATTATATTATCAGCAAAATCGTTAGATTATGTAAAGCAAAGGTCAAATCATTTGACCTTAAAGTGCTAGAATAACTGGAAATTAGTAACCGCTGGTATTTAACTTTTAGAAAAGCTACTGTCCAAAAGTCTCAAAATTTGAAAGTGAAATAACAACAACAAACAACAGAAAAGCTTTCAAACTTTGTACCAGCGGATAGAACAATCAGCAAAGCTTGATTATATCTACTTTTATAAGCCTAGTAGAAGGCGTATATATTTGCGAGTTTAAATGATTTAGATAATACTAAAAAATCAAGCATCATATTTTTCACATTTTGATAATTCATCAGAAAGCCATACTTCAGCTGGTATGATTATATCATCATGCCTATGAATACTATGCACACAAAACTGATGCTCTTTCGCTGCTAATTTCCTTGCCTCTTCTTCACTACTTGCTTGTACTTTACATATTTTATCAGCGTCATTTACGAGTCTTTCAATAACTTCAAGATCAAGAATTGTTAGCTTCCAATCAAGCATATTTATAACCTATATTTTTGTTTAACGTGTTATTTTTTAGTTTAGCTAAAACTTAAATTTTCTCTAGCTACAAAAAAATCAATTAAATGAGACATGTTAAAAAATTATCGTTAAACAATAATTAATTATTGACTTAGGATAATTAAATTACTATATTGATTTTGGTTTACTGAATAATTTAGGAGATAAAATATGATAAATATAACAACAACAAGCCATCGATATAGGATTATTTTTCAGGCTCTTTTTTACATAACTGTTATTGGTTTTATTCTTTTTTGGCTAACCTATCAAACACCTTATGACATCTTTAGCCCATTTGGAGTTGCAACTCAATTATCTAATCTAGCTCAATCCCCTTTAACCCCATTGACTAGATTTTTAGCTTTTTTTGTCTCAATGATTCCTTGTTTGATTATACTTTATGGTCTTTATCAACTGATTAAGCTTTTTAAAAATTATGAAAAAGGTGATGTATTTAGTATCAAAAATGTCCTATGTTATAGAAAATTATGTTATACACTATTTGCATGGGTTATTGGAGGCCTAATCTATGATCCATTAATGTCACTCGTATTAACCTTTAATAACCCACCAGGTCATAGAGTAATTTCCATAAGCTTTGGCAGCTCAGATATTGTTGCATTAATTGCCGGCGCTATTGTATTAATCATTGCACATATAATGTATCAAGCTCATCAAATATCAAATGAAAATCAGTTAACAATCTAAAGGATTAGATACATGATAGAAGTAAACTTAAATGTTATGATGGCTAAAAGAAAAATTAAAGCCAAAGATTTAGCTGAAAAAATTGGAATTACTGAGCAAAATTTATCTATTTTAAAAAATGGTAAAGCTAAAGCTATTCGATTTTCTACTTTAGAGGCAATATGTGAACACTTAAACTGCCAACCTGGTGATATTCTTGTCTATACTTGCAATCAATCTCTATAAGCCTTAGCTTAGAGCTTAGATCAATTGAAATTATAGGCACATAAAAGAGTACTACGACTGACTTTCAGCTAAAATAAACTTCCTTACTTTTCTTGACTTAAAAGCAATAATAATTGTTAATAAAATAACTGATGTACTGATTATTGCTATATTTAAACCTGTTAAAAAAGTGTGATAGCATCTATCTGTAGATAGGTCAATCGCGCTAGTAGTAATAGCGATGGGCCACATCATAGATAAGACAAATAGTAAAGCATATAAATATGTACACAAGCGCCTTATTGCTTTATAACTACTATAATGCTTATATTGTTTTTTCAATGTTTGCGCTAAAACAAATAAAGAGGTAAATAAAAACAATGTCCCAACAAATGGTATTAAAGCCATCCAAATCAACCAGTTAGGCATTATTTTATCTTTTATACATTTTAATAACTCATATAGGTTATAAGTACAATAAACACTAATTAAAAATGCAATAATGAAAAATATAACAACGATAGTAATAAAGATAGCAGTTAAATTACTATTCAATTTGTTGATATTTTCTTTAGCTTCAGTATAACCATGATCAACTGCTTTTTGAAAAAAATACTGTGCTTTTTGATCATCTTGCGTCACGCCATGTCCATACTGGTATAAAACACCTATATTATTAAATGCCATGGCATTATTTTGCTTTGCCGATTTTTGATACCAATAGAGCGCTTTGGCATAATCTACATTAACGCCTATAGCAAACTGATACATATAGCCTAAGTTAAGCTGTGCAGTTGAATTACCTTGATTTGCAGCATCTTGATAATACTCTAGTGCTTTAATATAATTCTTTTTAACCGCTATACCATTATAATAAAAATCAGCTACTTGCACTTGAGCTTCATCATAGCCTTGTTTTGCTGATTTTAAGTAGTATTCAAAAGCTTTCTTATTATCTTTTTGAACACTAATCCCATATTGATAAAAACTGATCTGTCAACCTTTTACTAGACACTTGGCTATGGGATATTGTGGTTGATTAAAATAATTTCTTTCAAACTCCTCTGGTGATAAATAGTTTAACGTTGAGTGCATCCTTTGGCGGTTATAAAAAACTTCAACATATTCAAAGATACAGCGCATTGCTTGATTCCTAGTTTGGTATTTCTGATCATGTACAACTGCTAATTTCAAAGTATGGAAAAAACTTTCAGCTACAGCATTGTCATAGCAGTTACCCGTACTACTCATGCTTAATCTAATTCGATGCTTTTTAGTTAATTGATGATAAACTCGGCTTGTATATTGAGATCCCCTATCAGAGTGTAATATCAACCCTGAATCAGGCTGTCGCCTTTTAACTGCTTGATTAACTGCCCTTAAAACTAAATCAGCTGTAATACGCTGACTCATAGCCAAGCCAACAACTTTCCTTGAAAATAAGTCAACAACAGTTGCTAAATATAACCATCCTTCATTAGTTGGCACATAAGTGATATCACTCACCCATACCTCATTAGGAGCTTCTACCATGAATTTTTGTTTTAACAAATTAGGTGCAACATAATAAGGTCTTTTACTTTGATTGGTGGTTACCTTAAACTTTCTTCTTGCTTTAGCATAAAGCCCCAATTCTTTCATTAGCTTAGCAATACGTTTACGACCGACATAGATATCTAGTCGTCTAAGTAAAAGCTGTAACCGCCTTGTGCCATATTCTCCCTTTGAGTTTATGAATGCTTTGATTAACAGAGGGCGTAACTGGCTATTTATTATCTCTTTCTTAGACAAGTTACCACGACTGTACTGATAGTAAGCGCTACGACTAACACCAAAAATCTTTGCCATTCTCTCAATTGAGAAATCTCGCCGATACAAATTAATAAATTCATAAAGCTCGGCTCTTTTTACTTTTTCTTTGAGAAAATGGTTAACGCCTTTTTTAATATATCACGCTCCATGCTAACATCAGCTAATTGCTTTTTAAGCGCAAGTAATTCTTTTTCTTGTGCCGAGAGTTCTTTGGGTTTAAAGCTTTCATCTCCTCGTTGACGATACTCACTAACCCAGTTGTATAAAGTAGATTCTGCTACTCCTAATTGCTTTGTTAATTCTGATAAGCTTTTTTTACCATTAACATATAACGATGCTGCATTACGTTTAAATTCAGCATCATAAGAATGACGTTTTCTAGTTGTCATAAAGTTCTCCTGGTTTGTTGATAAGATGATAATTCATCCCATAACAAAGTATCTACCTAATGGTAACCAGATCATCATACTGATGTTATTAAAAAAATGGAAGATAGCTTAAGTAGAAAAGACAAAAGATATCTGATGAATATTCAGAGCATAACTTACCTAGTAGAAGAAGACAAGATATTGATCCATTACCAATATTTTGTATATCTTCTCAAACTTCAGCAGATAATGTGGATAATACTACTATATCTCATCACTAATATACATAGTTAATTTTTACAAAAATTTTCATAATGACGTACCCTTAGAAATTCGGACAATGCTACATATGAGAGATTTTTTTGATTTTTTGATGAAAATTATCAAACAATTGAAAAAGTCAAATCATCTATTTTTGAATATATTGAGGGCTACAGCTTCTAAGCTAATTCAAATAAAAACTAAAAATACTCAAACTTAAGATAATTCTTAACTTTCATATCAAGGTATTTAGCAAATAGTTTTGAATCATCCTCATTTAAAGGTTTTTTACCTTCTATGTCATAATTGATAATAATTTCTAGGATTTTTTTCTTAAATTCCATATCAATATCAGGCATATCACAAAATATAATATTTTCTGCATTACCATCTTTCACTATTTGTTTTCCCAACCCTAATATAAATTGACCAAAAGTAGAAATATTTTGATTATTATCAACATCACTACTAACGTTATTAGTTACTTCATCTATTGCTATCATAATAGTTCATCCCACCATTTGAATTAATATTGTTATAAGATATAACAATTGAAGATATTTAATATCGTAAGATTTACGTCAATTTTAATAGATGTAGTTATAGTAGTTTCAGTAACTAACTATAAATATCCCCCACATTAACATTTGATGCTGTATTACCCTTTTTGTCTGTTACCCAAGGGCATTCAGATTGACCTTGACTTGTTTGCTGACACGAAAATATAATTTCATTATTCAAATAAGTATAGCCAATACCTGGATCACAAGATAATAAGCGCCCATTTAATTGGCAAGTTTGTGTCGTTTTACTGAAATGTACAATATAAGGACCTTTATTTAAGTCTATATTACTTGAGTTTTCAGACTTACCGTAGCCATTTGTTAATTGTATACTACCTAAAGCAATACTTTTCATATCAGCAGATGAAATCTCATTTTGTAAGCCAATTGTTAAATTGTAATTAAAATCACCACTGATATAATACCAAAAATTCAAGCAGCTATTATCATTACACGTTGCTGATGTTAATTGAAAACCACCATAAGCTTCAGAAGTACTTACTTTACTTGCCCATTCATCATTATTACCCTGCTCTTGATGTGCTAACTCTATATTAGCACCAGCATTACCTGTATTATTTGATGTCACATAATATGCATAAAGTGTTAAGTTTTTAGGATCTCCATCACAATTATAAGGTAGCAAGCCATCAAGATCTTCAAATGTAAAAGAAGCCTGATCATGTGGCGATATGGTCATTGGTAATCCACTAACACTATCAATACATTTCTCACTTAACGATTGAACGTTAAGCTTTAAATTTGTATTATTTTTTATATAAACTACATAATCTGCTGAAGCATAAGATAGCTTTACAAATCCTAATAATCCACAAAGACTAATTAATATAATACGTATAATTTTCATTATTTCCCCCCACTTAGAATAGTCTACAATTTGGTTTTTTAATGATTAGCTATAAATATGACCCACATCAATATTTGATTCTATATCACCATTTTTACCCACTGTAATCCAAGGACACTTACTTTGGTTGGATGTAGTCTGACTACAAGCAAATACTAATTTATCACTACCACTGTCATCATCATTGATATAAGTATAATCAATCCCTTTATCACAACTAAGAAGCCCACCATTAAATCGACACTCAGCTTCTGTCTTACTAAAATGAATCACAAAGGGACCTTCACTTAAATCAAGGCTACCATCAGAATCAACCGATTTTCCATAACCATTTGTAACAGTTGCTACTCCAAGTCCTAATGTTTTAATATTTGTAGTTGAAATACTCCCTGCATTATAGTTAATTGTAAGTCTAATGGTAGAGTCATCATCAATATCTACCCATTTATTGAAACAGTTATCTCCTCCACAAGTAGCTGCATTTAAAATATAATCATTTGAGTCTGACGTTGAAGTTTGAGTTATCTCACTTTGCCAGATTTGTCGACCATTTATCATATTATAATCATGGTCCCATTTGATTGTAACGCTTTGATCTCCTGAAACAGCATCGGCATATATTGTTAAATACTTTTCACCAAAATAACAATGCGTAAATGCTGTATTTTTATCAGCAAAGGTAAATGATGTTTCTTGTTGTGCTTTCAATACAATAGGCATATCTGGATATGCATTAATACAATCAGATCTGTCTTCTGAATAATTCATTTTCATATCAATATTTGTATTATTTCTAACATAAACTGTATAAGTAGATTCGGCATAAGCTAAACTACTTAAGCCAAAAATAACAACTAATAAACTAATAAAACCTAAACGTGCTGTTTTCATTTTCTCCCCCCCAAATAATCTAATCGGAGGAAGAGAATAAACAACAAGCTAAATTAATATAAATCATTAACTCCCCCCGAATCTTTCAAGAATGATTATAAATCACCCTAAGCACAATATAAAGCATTTTTATTCAACGATACTTAAATTAACCTTATAACCAGAATATTTCCTAATATTAATCACTCCAGTATCTAATAATAAATACTGCCCCTTAATCCCCAATAGTTTTCCAGAAAATGTTTGATCTTTATCTAAATTAAACGTTTTAATTTTCTCAGGATAGACATCAACTGGATAATGAATATTAAATGCTTTTTCATCAAGTAACTCAAGCGCATCATTACCATGATCTTCTTTAATTTTAGCTAATTCATCTTTTGCTGAGACTAAGATACTATCTCGTATAACATCTAATGGTTTAGATTCTGGACTACCTTTTAGCATCTTTCGCCAATTGGTTTTATCAGCAATATGCTTTTTTAATGCTACTTCGACTAAGCCTGAAATTAAACGTGTTTTTACTTTTATAATCGGTAATACCTCAGATGCACCTTGATCAATCCAGCGATATGGCGTATTGGTAATACGCGTAATGCCAACTTTAACATCTCCAGTATTGGCCAAATAGATAATATGTTCCTGAAAGCAATGTGTTAAACCCCATTGAGGTTCACGACAAGTGCCTAAATGATAATGACATAATTCAGGTTTCATCAAACACATATCACATTGTGCTAATGAACGAAAACAAGGGAAACAATAGCCTTGACCAAAGCTTTTAGCAGTTTTGCGATTACAGTTGATGCAGTTAATTTCATTTAAATAATCAAAACGAATGGTTTTACCTAAAAAATTGCAAAGTAATACGGATTCATCACCTAATGGTAAATAATAATGTGCCTTTTCACCTTCAAGTGATGTTTTCATTTTATGTAGTGTTAATTGATATGAAGTCATTTTTATTTAATCTTGATTTAATATAGAAACTTTTACATAGCTTCCTGGTGCATCCTCAATGGGCTTAAGCTTTTTATTACCTGGTGATAATGCTTTAATTTTTTTACCAGAATGTTGCTTTAACCATTTCTCCCAATAAATCCACCAAGAACCCTCATGTACTTTGGCACTATCATACCACTGATTAGCTGTGCTAGCTAATGATTGGTTGGTTTTAAAGCCATATTTTTGTTTTAATGGTGGATTGATAATACCAGCAATATGTCCAGAACCTGCTAAGATAAATTCTGTTTCACCTGAAAATAATTTTGCACCATTATAAGTTGCCTGCCATGGCGCAATATGATCTTTTTCAGTTGATATAAAAATAGAGGGCACATCAATATCTTGAACATTAATCGTTTCACCATTAAATGTTAACGCATCTGGCTTTGCTAGTAAATTATTTAAATAGCATTGACGTAAATAGAATCCATGTGACTTTGCTGCCATATTGGTTGAGTCAGAATTCCAATACAATAAATCAAGCGGAAATGGCTCTTTACCACATAAGTAATTATTAATAAAATAGTTCCAGATTAAGTCATTACTTCTTAATAGGTTAAATGTAACCGCTAAGCGTCTACCATCTAAATAGCCTGTTTTTGCCATTTCTGCTTCTAGTAGTGTTAATTGTTCATCAGATAAGAAAATACCTAAATCACCGGAGTCTGAAAAATCAATTAGCGTTGTGAAAAATGTGGCTGATTTAAAATAGTCTTTCTTCTTTTTCTTAAGATAGGATAAGGCAACTGCTAATACGGTACCACCAATACAATAACCAATCACATTAATCGTTTTCTCACCTGTAATTAATTGTACTTGTTCAGCTGCTTCTAATACCCCTTCTGTCATATAATTTTCAAATTCAGTATCTTTATAAGAAGCATCTGGGTTAACCCATGAAATCATAAATACGCTATAGCCCTTATCAACAACCCACTGCACAAATGATTTTTTCTCAGTTAAATCCAAAATATAATATTTATTAATAAATGGTGGAATAATTAATAATGGCTTTTGATAAACTTCTTTCGTTGTTGCATTATATTGAATTAATTGAAAGAGCCGATTTTGATAAACGACCTTTCCCTTTGTTCTTGCAATATTCTCACCAATTTTAAATTGATCTAAATCTGTCATTTTAATATTTAGTACGCCAGAGCCTTGATTACGTTTTAAATCCTCTAGCATATTTTCAAAACCTTTAACTAAGTTCTGCCCATGTGAATCATAAGTTTCTTTTAGAACATCTGGATTGGTTAATACAAAATTACTTGGTGATATTGCATCTAAAAATTGACGTGTATAAAACTCAACTTCTTTAGTCGTTTTATCATCTAAACCTTCTATTTGATTAACTAGCCCTTGAACTCTTTCACTTGTATGTAAATAACAATTTTTTATAAATGAAAAGAAAGGCTGCTCTTGCCAGTTATCTGAATCAAATCGCTTATCATGCTTAATAGGTGTTTGCCCATTGGAAGTCGCATTATTTTGGTTTTGTTCAAAAAAGTCAAAAACCGCTTCTTGCCAAAGCTTGGTATAATCTTGCCATAAACTAATTTGTGTTTGCCATAGTTGCATTGGATCTCGACTTAATAGCTTTAAAAAAGCGCCACGCATAGTTTCTGCAACTTTAGTGATATGATCAAACTTCAAATCTTCTATTGGATAATCTTGATTCGCCAACTGCTCACTCCACTGTTGTAATTGTTTGCTCATCATCTGAAAATAAGCATCATTAGACTGAAAATATTCATTGAATTTTTCTGTGTCTGCTTTTTTATCTGAATCCTGCAACATCCTATCACCTTTATCACCTATAATTAGGTAATAGTTTCCGCTGTTATGCACAAAAAAACAATGGACAATTACGTATTTATTCGCATAAATTATCTTTTGCCTTGCATGTTACCTAAAATCTGGTTATAAACTCCTATACTTAAGCCATAAAAAGCAATTGTTTTAAAAACATTGGTGATATATTACAATGAAAAAAAATAGTCGTTATGCCGCTGGTGTCTGTTTTTTAGGTGGATTGTTTGTACTATTTCAATTTCTCCTTCAAGGCTCAGTTAGCCTTATGGTTCCTGAACTAAAAACTGACCTTTGCATTGATCAAATTGGCATTGGTTTTCTTTCATCAAGTTTTTTATATCCGTATATTATCTTACAAATTCCAGCCGGTATTATTGTTGATAAATTAGGTATACGAAAGACATTAACTGCTTCAACATTACTACTTGTTTTTGCAACTTTTGGTTTTGCTTTATCTTATAATGAACCAACTGCTGATTTAGCTAGAATCATTATGGGTATTGCCAGTGCTCCCGGTGTCGTTTGTGCCATGTGTCTTGCTGCTAATTGGTTTTCCAAAAAATACTTTGCCCTAGTTGCTGGGTTTATCGAAATGTTAGGCATGTTTGGTGGTGCCTTAGGTGATATGCTATTAAGTGCATCAGTTAGAGAATATGGTTGGCGTCATAGCATACTTTTTTGTACCATATTTTCAATTATTCTCTTTTTATTAATTGTATTTTTTGTAAAAGATAATCCCAAAAGCCATACCCATGAACACGACCTTAAAAATGATTGTGAGATTGCTAAAGAACAGAGTAAACTCTATTTTGCAGCCATTTTCAAATCTAAGGATATCTGGTTAAGCTGCCTATATGGTGGTGCCATTTTTGCAATTATTACAGCCTTTGCTTCCCTTTGGAGTATTCCATTTTTTAATCACCTCTATGGTAGTAAAGTTGCTGCGCATATTACAGCTTGTGTCTTTTTAGGTGCAGGCTTTGGTACAGTCTTTAGTGGCTGGTTAAGTTCAAAACTAGGTGCTATAAAACCAGTGATGATCTTATTTTCTATTGTTTCACTGATATTATTTTTACTTATTTTATATATACCATTAAATGCCATATTAGCAGGTTTAATCTCTTTTCTTTTAGGGCTTAGCATTGGTGCTTATGTGTTACCCTTTGCCTTAATTAAACGACTTGTACCTGAATCGGCTCGTGGCGTTGCCATGGGTTTTACCAATATGTCGGTTATTATTATTGGTGCTATTTTCTTACCATTAATTGGTAGTCTTTTAAAAACACTAACGGCAATTAACGATCATGGCTGTGTCATTGCCGATACGTCTATCTACCAAATTGCCTTTATCCCATTAACTGTTGGCTTATTAGCTGCTATTATCTTGGCATTATTCATTCGGGAGAAATATTAACGTACTATGTCACTATTTAATCTTAATCAGCGATTTCGAGGATTTTTACCTGTTGTTATTGATGTTGAAACAGGTGGCCTTGAACCTGATAAGCATGCACTACTTGAATTGTGTGCTATTTTTATTCACCTAGATAATCAATGCCATTACCGAGCATCTGAAACCATTCACTTTAATATAAAAGCCCACCCAAAAACAGAAATTGTACCTAAAGCACTAGAGATTAACGGCATTAAGCCAGGCCATCCTTTCAGAGCCGAAGTTGAAGAAGAACAAGCACTTAAACAAACTTTTACTTATATTAGGAAACAAGTAAAAAAACATAATTGCTCACGTGCTATTTTAGTTGGTCATAATGCACCATTTGATCTTACATTTATCCAAAAAGCAGCTCAAAGAAATGGTATTAAGCGCATTCCATTTCATTCGTTTAGTACCATTGACACTGTTAGCTTAAGCGCACTACTTTATGGAGAAACCGTTTTAAGTAAAGCACTTGAAAAAGCTAAGATTGAATTCGATGAAAATCATGCCCATTCTGCCCTTTATGATACCGAAAAAACAGCTGAACTATTTTGTCATATTTTAAACCATACGCCGTTTTTTCCGTTGAATGCGAATCAATAGTTGAATTTTAGCCTATTGACATAGCTAACGTGTTTTTATGTGGAAATATTAATATATTAGCAAATGTATTGGCAGTTATCTTAATTATTTTTTAACCCTTGATTTGCATTATAGTCACAGATAATGACGAAATTAATGAAATTGAATAGCACAGATATAAATATTGGTAAGATTTACTAATGATATTTAACATGATAATAAATATCATCAAATATTCAAAGATAAATTAGGGATTGCAATTATGAAGTCACCAAAAAGATTTAAACAGATCAAAATATTAAATAAATATAAAGGAAAACTATATGCTTCTTCAGCACCAGGTTATTATGGCAGCAATGAATCAAATATATTAAAAAATAAGAATTTTAATGTAGATAATGAATTACAAAAACAAATGACATTTTTAAAAGGAGAAGGAATCAAACAAATAGTATGTGTTGATAATACTAAAAATTTAGCAGAAAAAGGAGAAAAAATATGGAATGAATATGGTGATAAGTTTAAACATATTACAAAGATAAATTCAAATTCAATTATTGTAAGTGATTGGCAATCACCAACAATAAGTCAGTTATATGATGTTGCAGTTTTGATTAAAAAAGGATTGCAAAAAAAAGAGAATATATTGCTTCACTGTGGTGCTGGCTGTGGTCGAACTGGTACATTCTTAGTTGCAGCTATAATGTTGTTAGAAGATGATTATGACTATAAATCAATAATTAATAGGATTAGATGCCAATATGATAAAGATGCAGTTGAAACTACTGAACAAAAAAAAACACTGCGTCAATTTGTCCTTAAAATTATTGACGCAAAGATAAAAAAGCCATTACTAAATCTGAATGAAACGTATCAAGAAAAAGCACTTGATAATATTGATGCCTTTAAAAAAATACTATCACTAAAACTAAATCAAAAGTATCAAGAAAAAGCACTCAATAATATTGATGCATTTGAAAAAATATTATCACTAACACTAGATAAAAAGTATACCGAAAAAGCACTTGATAATATTGACGCATTTAAAAAAATGCTATCACTAAAATTAAATAAAAAGTATACCAAAAAAGCACTTGATAATATTGATTCATTTGATACGTTTAAAAAAAAGCAATCACTAAAACTAAACCAAAAGGATATCGAAAAAGCACTCGATAATATTGATGCATTTAGAGAATATTTAATTAAAAATACAGCCAAAATTAAAGTAAATGATGAAAATCAATCTAAATTAGTTGTTGACTCAATTGAAAAATATATTCTTTTCAAAGAAATGAAAAAAATAAATTTTACAAAGGACAATTATAATTTAGCTTTTGATTCAATAGCAAACCTTAAAACTTTTAAAGAAATGCAAGAAATTGGGTTTAATGAAAAGCAATTATCTCTAGCTTTTAATTCAACAGAAAACCTTAAAACTTTTAAAGAAATGCAAGAAATTGGGTTTAATGAAAGGCAATTCTCTCTAGCTTTTAATTCAACAGAAAACCTTAAAGCTTTTAAAGCGATGCAAGAACTTGGGTTTAATAATAATATATTACGTCTAGCTTTTAATTCAACAGAAAACCTTAAAAATATTAATTCAAAAGAAAGCTTTGGAGATTTAAAAGTAATGCAAATAATTGGTTTTACTAAGAAGAGTTCAGAGTTAGCTTTTGAATCAACGGAAAATCTTAATGCCTTTAAAAAAATGCTAACAAGTGGTTTTAATAAAAAGCAATTATGTCTAGCTTTTAATTCAACAGAAAACATTAAAGCTTTTAAAAAAATGCTAACAAGCGGTTTTAATAAAAAGCAATTATCTCTAGCTTTTGATTCAACAGAAAATCTTAAAGATTTTAAAGAAATACAAGAAATTGGGTTTGATAAAAAGCAATTATCCCTAGCTTTTAATTCAACAGAAAAACTTAAAACTTTTAATGAAATGCAAAAAATTGGGTTTGATGACAAACAATTATGTCTAGCTTTTGATTCAGCAGAAAATCTTAAAAATTTTAAAGAAATGCAAAAAATTGGGTTTAATAACGAGATATTATGTTCAGCTTTTAATTCAACAGAAAACCTTAAAGCGTTTAATTCAACAAAAAACATTAAAGCTTTTAAAAAAATGCAAAAAATTGGGTTTAATGAAAAGCAATTATCTCTAGCTTTTAATTCAACAGAAAACCTTAAAGCATTTAAAGCGATGCAAAAAATTGGGTTTAATAATGAGCAATTATCTCTAGCTTTTGATTCAATAGAAAACCTTAAAGCATTTAAAGCGATGCAAAAAGTTGGGTTTAATAATGAGCAATTATCTCTAGCTTTTGATTCAATAGAAAACCTTAAAGCGTTTAAAGAAATGCAAGAGACGAAATTTAATATAGATCAATTAAAATTAGTTTTTAAAGTAGATGATTCTTCTGATAAATTTATACAAAATGATGACGAATCCGATGATGACGAATCCGATGATGATGAATCTGGGGAATTTGCACCAGATGATGATGAATTAGAGTACGAATTAAATCTAAATCTTACAACTTTTAAAGCAATGCAAAAAATTGGGTTTAATAACGAGCAATTATCTCTAGCTTTTGATTCAACAGAAAACCTTGAAGCGTTTAAAGAGATGCGAAAAAAAGTTGGTTTTAATGACAAACAATTATGTCTAGCTTTTGATTCAATAGAAAACTTTAAAGCGTTTAAAGAAATGCAAGAAATTGGGTTTAATGAAAAGCAATTATGTCTAGCTTTTGATTCAATAGAAAACCTTAAAGCATTTAAAGAAATGCAAAAAATTGGGTTTAATGAAAAGCAATTATGCCTAGCTTTTGATTCAACAGAAAACCTTAAAAAATATACTTCAGAAGCTAAGGGATTTTATGATTTCTATAATACTTTAAAGAAATTATCTCAAGAAGGAAAAGAAAAATTTATTTTAAAAAACATAAAAAATAATCAATTAATAAGATTTGTTAATACAAAAGAGCAATTTAATCAACTTATTAACAACGTAAGTGATGAAATAAAACTATTTGCCCTTATTAATTTAACTGCTAAAGATTGGAATGTTAAGCTAGAGGATTACCAAAGCTATAATCAATTATATAAGAAATTAAAAAATTCAAATAGCTTTAAATGGTGTCAAAATAAATTTAATGAACTTAAATCTGTAGAAAACTTAAGATCATTAAAAGATAAATTAGATAAGGTTTCCTTTGCATTTTCTGAAAAACAAACATCACATTTAAAATATGAGCCAATAATTGAAGATGATGATGATTTAGATGAGGAAAGATTAGACGAAAATACTTCCTACGAAATAAAATTACCTTTCTATGACTTAATGAAGAATGCATCTAAATTAGATCTGCTTGACATAGAGAAAATAGGCGAATTAAACTAACAGGCTCTATCTAATGAGCTTGTTGCATATAGTTAACACGAAAAAAATTACAAATTAACATTTTTAAAAATATTAAGACGAGAAAATGAAAATAAACTCTATGGTATTCCATCTTCAAGCTTAGGTGCTGGTAATAAATGCTCTCGCTTTAAGCCAAATAATACTGCTAATACACCTGCTACATAAATTGAAGAGTAAGTCCCAACTGCAATCCCAAGCATTAATGCAAGTGAAAAATAATGAATACTTGGCCCACCTGCGATAAATAAAACTAATACCACAACAAAGGTTAACCCTGAAGTAATAATCGTTCGTGATAAGGTATCATTAACAGAACGATTTACAACTTCAATAACTGACGCTTTACGCATTTTTCTGAAGTTTTCACGTACCCTATCATAGATAACAACGGTATCATTTAGTGAAAAGCCAATGACAGCTAAAATAGCTGCTAATGATGTTAAATCAAACTCAAACTGAAATGCCGCAAATACACCTAAAATAATAATCGGATCATGTAAAAGCGCAATACCTGCTGATACAGCAAAACGAAACTCAAAGCGAAAGGCAATATAGGCAATAATACAAATCATTGCAATAACAATTGCTAATAAGCCATTAGTCGCTAATTCAGCACCTACTTCAGGACCAATATAATTAACCGCAGTAATACTCGCATCACTGCCAAGTGCTCTTTGTATTTTCTGCTTAATTAATTGTTGCTGTGATTGACCATCAGCTGAAACAATACCTTTCTGAGCTTCATTCATTTCTTTGGTTGGCATTAAACGAATCATTACTTCTTTTGCAGAACCAAAGGTAATCACTTCAGTTTGATTAAAGCCTGATTTTCTTAATTGTTGTTTAATTTGACTTAAATCAGCGGCCTTTGCATATTCAACTTGAATTTGATAGCCACCAGTAAAATCAAGTCCCCAGTTTAAACCTTTAATAAAAATAAAACCAAACGAGACAACGATCAGTAAAATAGAGATTACCGCAGTTATTTTGCGAATCCCCATAAAGTCAATATTGGTTTTTCGTTTGAAAAACTCCATACAAATAGCCTCTTAAATTCCAATTGAAAGTTTTTTAATTTGACGACGTTTGCCATAAATTAAATTTGTCATCGCTCTTGATGCCATCACTGCTGAAAACATTGATGTAATAATACCGATCATTAATGTTACGGCAAAGCCTTTAACAGCACCTGTACCAATGGCAAATAAAATCACTGCAACAATTAAAGTCGTTACATTTGAATCCACAATCGTACCCCAAGCACGCTCATAACCCGCATGAATTGCAGCTTGTGGAGTGGCGCCATTACGTATTTCTTCTCTAATACGCTCAAAGATTAAGACATTACCATCAATCGACATACCTAAGTTCAGTACAATACCGGCAATACCTGGTAAAGAGAGTGTAGCACCTGGAATAATCGACATTACAGCAACGATTAATACTAAATTTAAAATCAATGCAAGATTCGCAATCACACCGAATAAGCGATAGTAAATGGTCATAAAGATAATAACGACAATCAGCGCAATAATAACCGAGATCGCACCCATTTTAATATTATCAGCACCAAGTGAAGGACCGATTTGCTGTTCTTGAACAATCTGCACAGGTGTTGGTAATGCGCCTGATCTGATTAATAAGGCCAAGTTTTGCGCCTCACGCATATCAAGGCCAGTAATAACAAAGTGATTACCTAGTTGGCTATTAATCGTTGCAATACTAATAACCTCTTTAGTTGTACGCGGAACAGTGACTTCTTTACCATCAACAATCTGTTTTTGAAAATTGGTCTGTACCAATACAGTCGCCATTGGTTTACCAATATTTTTAGCCGTTGCCTCAGAAAAATAACTAACTCGTGGGCCACTTAAGCTAACTTGAACTTCTGGTTGTGCCGTATCTTGACTATAGCCTACACGTGCATCAACCACTGAATTACCATCGATTAATACATTATTTTTTAATATAACCGGCTGACCTTGAGAATCATAATAAAGACCAGAACCAATTGGCACGACACCTTTTTGTGCACTTTGGACATCAGCTTGTGTATTGACAAGCTGAAAACGTACCGTTGCTGTACCACCTAGAATCTGTTTTGCTCTCGCTGCATCTTGGACACCTGGAAGTTCAATCACAACACGATTAGCACCGGCTCTTGCAACTGATGCTTCTGCGACACCTAGCTCATTAACACGATTTCTCATAACCGTAATGACTTGTGAAAGTGCATTATTTTGAATATCTGCTAGTTGTGTATCTGATAAGCTAATTGTTAATATATGATCATTATTTCCTTTAGCAATCACAGCTGATTGAAAATGTGATTTTAAAAGATCTTCAGCTTGCTCTACTTGTGCTAATGAAGCTTTAGAAAAACTAACAACAATTTGATCATTTTTAATACTAATATTATCCGCACGTAAGCTACTTTTTCTTAATTGATCAACAACCTCACCACGGATTGATTCTAGGTTATTTTTGACCACTTGATCAATATCTGCTTCTAAAACAAAATACATACCACCACGTAAGTCCAAACCAAGACTCATTGGATTAGCGCCAATAAGTCTTAACCAGTTTGGCGTATTCGGAGCTAAGTTTAAAGCGACTGTTAGTGACTTATCATATTTGTCATCTAATAGCGTTTGTGCTTTAATCTGATCATTAACATCTTTAAAACGTATTTGTAATAAATAGTCTTCTTTTGTGATACCACCTGTTTGAATATTGGCTTTATTTAAAGTTTGTTCGATATTATCAACTAACTGAGTTGTAATTTTATCATTATTTTTAGGTGTAATCTGTAAAGAAGGTGTCTCACCAAAGATATTCGGCAATGCATAGACAATTGCAATCAATGTAACCACTAAGACCAATAAGTACTTCCACAATGGGAATTTATTTAATGGTACTTTATTTCGATTTTTATACATAAGATAACCTTTGTTTAAGATGCTTTAGTTGATCCTTTAGGTAAAATAGAAGTAACCGCATCTTTTTGAATTTGAATCGTAACATTTTCAGCCACTGTCACATCAATAAATGTTTCACCTACCTTAGAAACTTTACCAACAATACCACCATTAGTAACAACTTCATCACCTTTTGATACTTCAGATAACATTTGTCGATGCTCTTTATTACGCTTCATTTGTGGACGAATCAATAAAAAGTAAAAAATGGCAAAAAATACAACTAAGATAAGTATCATTTGTAAATTACTGCCTTCGCCTTGACCAGATGCTGAACCCTCTGCTAACGCATAAGAGCCAATAAATGGGGTCATTGATAAAGCTACTAACAATTTATTGATTAGTTTCATTTTATGTATCCTTTTAGTCTTTTAATTAACCTTTTTCAAAATCCAGCTATACCTTAAAGTTCTGGTATCATCATGTCACGCTTATGATAAAAGTTTGTGACAAACTGATCTAATGTACCTGAGGCAATGCTATTTCGCAAATTTTTCATCAGCCTTTGATAATAGGCGATGTTGTGAATGGTGTTAAGCCTGGCACCTAACATTTCTTTCATTTTATCTAAATGATGCAAATAAGCTCGTGAATAATTTTCACAAGTATAACAATCACACTCACTATCAATAGGTGAAGTATCATCCTTATGCTGACTATTTCTAATCCGAATCACACCAGTTTCAGTAAATAAATGTCCATTTCTTGCATTACGCGATGGCATAACACAGTCAAACATATCGACACCTCGTCTAACGCCTTCTACAATATCTTCAGGCTTACCTACACCCATTAAGTAACGCGGCTTATCTTTAGGCATAATGGGTGCTAAAAAATCCAAAATACGAATCATTTCATCTTTTGGTTCTCCCACAGATAAACCACCAATTGCATAACCATCAAAGCCAATATCCTGAAGCTTTTCTAATGATATTTCACGTAAATGTGTATACATCCCACCTTGAACAATACCAAATAATGCATTTGGATTATCACTATGCGCTTCTTTTGATCGCAGTGCCCATCGCATTGATAACTCCATTGAAACCTTTGTTTCATCTTCTGTTGCAGGATAAGGCGTACATTCATCAAAACACATGACAATATCCGAACCTAAGTCACGTTGAACTTGCATCGATATTTCAGGCGATAAAAATACGTTAGAGCCATTAACTGGCGATTTAAAATAAACCCCTTCTTCCTTTAATTTTCTTAACGCGCCAAGACTAAATACTTGAAAGCCACCTGAATCAGTCAAAATAGGACCTGACCAACGATTAAAATCATGTAATGTACCATGTGTTTTAATAATTTCCGTACCTGGGCGTAGCATTAAATGAAATGTATTACCCAAAATAATTTCTGCGCCAGTCGCTCTAATATCTTCTGGCGATAAAGACTTAACAGCACCATAAGTCCCGACTGGCATAAATACAGGTGTCTGTACAATACCATGTGTTAACGTTAATTGCCCACGGCGAGCAAACCCTGATGTCTGCGTTATATCAAATTGCATTCTAAATTATTCAAAAACCGTCATTCATTAATATGGCTTGACATTATGAGTCAATCAGTGCAAATCGTAAATAATTAATTTTATCTTCGATTAAAGATTTTACTTTATTACCTCCACAAGCATTTATTTTGATGCTTAGCAACATCTCTAAACTTAAGTTTTTTATTATTTTAAAGAATTAATATATCATTATCATAAATATTTGATTATTATCATATATATCAAAATTTATCTTATCTTACTTTAACTTAAATAAGTTATTGAATTAACACAAAATGCATAAAATTTGCACAAACAATCAATGCCAACTAACCTTAACGTTGAAGCTAGTAACCGTTAAGGAGACAATACAATGTGTAAATTACTCGATGTGATTGCCGTGGTACTAGTTATCATTGCAGCACTTAATTATGGCATTGGTGTGTTTGGTGTAGATGTGCTTGCTATGATCTTTGGCAAAATACACTGGCTTAATATGTTAGTACAAATTGTAATCGGTCTCTCAGGTGTCTATATGATTTTTCGATGCCCAAGGCTATGTAAAGGTGTCGCTTGTCCAACACAAAATGAGCAACCACCTCAAAAACATAATCATCCTCATGATGGTGGTGGCAACCAATAATATAAATATAGTGAATTCATTTTATCACTAGGGGGCAGTCTGCGCCGTATCTTTTTAGGTACGGCGTTTCTTATTTATTTGCTTCTAATCAATTAGCATCTAAACTTAATTTATATGATTTGATGTTTTATATTGGGGTATCAAGCATGCTTAATAACAAATATTTTTTAAAAATTATTATCTTATCAATAAGCTTATTATTTTATCAATTTGGCTACGCTAAAAAAGTAATCTATGTTGATATTAATGAAGAAATTGTTAAAGGCCCTACTGTTTTCTATGATGAAGATATTGCTTTTACAGAAATTGATAATATAACCAATACATCTAAAAAACCTGTAACATTATTAGATGTTCCTGAAAATGCACAACTTAATATTCAAAAGAAATTGAAAAATTTTGACCAAGAAATGGCTCAAGATAATGATGTTACCTATAGTATTTATGATAACTTTGATGTTAAACAAGACTATACAAGACTACCACTTAAAGTTGTTAGGCTTCAAGCATTAATGAGTAAAATGCCTGTTTTAGACCAAGGACCCGATGGGGCTTGTGTTACATTTGCATCAACCGGCGCTTTAAATATCTTATATAAAGGCGCAAATGATTCAATCTCACAGAAATGTTCCTTAAACCTTGGTCAGTGGCTATCTAATAAGGATGAAAACTTCTTTTTATCGAATAAACAAAAATACCCAAACCTTTTTAAAGCTGCAGAGTTTATCGATGAGATTGATGAAGAAGAATATTCATCAGGCTGGGATGGTTCTTATGGCTATATTGTCTTATCACAAATCAGTGAATTTGGAACAGTCGCTAAAAACCAACAAAATAGCCAGGTTTGTGGTAAAGGCCCCAAAAAGGAAAATGATAAAATTGTTAAACAAGCTGACAGCATTGCACCTGAAAAATATCAAACGTTAGTTGGTCATGCAAAAGATTATCAATGGCAAAGCTTATGCAACCCAATTAAGCCTTGTCAAAGACAAGTTATTGAGCAGATAAAACAAGCTTTAAATCAAGGTCACTTAGTCGTCTTTGGTGTCACTTTACCTGAAATTGGTTCTAATGGTACATCTTATAAATACTATCCAAACCTTCAGGCTAAAACGAATTATAACCTCAATGACAATGCTCAGTATGTTAATCTTGAAAAGAATGTCTTTGCTTATACTGATAAAGTTCACCAATGTATGAAAAATAAACAATGCGAAAAAAATTCAGGTGGTCATGAAATGTTTATCTATGGCTATCAAGAGAATCCAAATCAACCAGGTAATGGTATTTTTTATGTTAGAAACTCATGGGGTGATGATGTTGGTGATTATGGTGACTATTATATGACTTATAACTTTGCCGATAAAATGATGATGGAAGCTTATGAGATTAAGAGGCCATAATTTCTTTATCTACCTACTTCTGTCCCTAAATTTTCTAATACTTTTTCAGTAGCAGAAAGGTCATACCCACCACTAGTTTTATAAAAAATACTTAGACTTCTTGAAGTTTGACTTTCATTATGCCTATATGCTCTAGCACGCGTAATAAGGTCAACATCACAATCATACTGATGCCCCATCTTAGCTACCTCTCTAAGATGTAAAATAGTATCTGTAGCGCCACTAAAAGGGCTATGACGCCTAAAAAATCCTTTATCTTGATTATATTGATCATTGACAATTGTTGAAAATTGGCCGTTATCAATTTGAGTCTTATTTGTATACGCTAATCTATTTAACTGAACTGCATCATCTAGTGTAATTAAATCTGAATTAAATGCTTTAACCAAACGCTCAGTATAGTATTTTTTATTTTCTAAATAAAATAACCCTTCAAGCTCAGCACTTAAGTGTTCAAGTCTTTTAATTTGATTATAAATTCCTGACGCACCATATGAAGCACCTCCTGACTGCCCTAAAGCATTAATAAATTTATGATAACCTGCTATTTTTCTATCTAAAAAGTCTTTTACTTGTATGCCTGGTAACGGCCCATTGAGGTGTTGTGAGCATTTTCCTGTTCCAGCTAATAATTGACCTTGATCAACCGTAAACTGTTTATGATTAATAAAATCATTAACAGTAACTTTTCCATCTGCATGAAAAATAGATTCTGTACTTTTTAACAATGGAGTATTTCTTGTCGGGTTTGCCTTAGCAAACCTTAGTTGTGTATAAACTGGTTCTCCATCACTACTAAACCCCCATTCACCATAGCCTAATCGTACATAAGCTCGATCTTCTTGTTCACCTCTATAATCGTCAACACCATATACTTTATGTTTGCTTATCCCTGAACGTACATAAGGTGAATAAGCTTGCTGTGATTTAGCACCAAATAAACCATTCCTTTGGAAGAAATTATTCATTCCTTCTTGAGAGCCATTACCCTGAATAATTGCCATTGGTTGATTTTTTTGTGCTGCTAAATGTGCAAAGTGATCATGACCACTTTGGGTTGCAATTACACGTAGTTGGTCATCACATTGTTTTCTAACTTCTGAATAAATATATTTCAAACTTTCAGATATACGCTCATTCCAATTACCTTGGCTCGGAGCATACCTTCTATGTGGCTTGCTACTTGATATTTGATGGCTGTGATCTATATCTAAGCTAACAACATCTCGCTCATGCCTTTCATACTTACGTGAGTCTGAGTCTTTTGTTCTACGTTTATTATATGTTTCAGGTGCATGATGAAGACTAACAACAATATTACATTTATTATCAAAGCCTTTTTGAAGCTTACTAATCATTTCAGCGACTTTATCTTGATAAGCTTTATTTCCAGGTAATATATCACTATCTAAATGAAGCATAATAAAGGGCTGTTTCTCCCCAGTCTTATCAACAAAAATATCAACAAATGGCTCTGCAACGCCATCCTCATCAACCTGGTGCGTCATAAAACGCGGATCAACTCGAGATAAATTTTTTGATAAATAATCTATTTGCCTTGTATGACCGCGATCACTTCCTTCAACACCTCGCTCATGATTACCAAATTCCATTGAAATTGGAAGTTCTCCAGGAAACTTATCTCTTAAAAATGTTCCAATACGCTGATCATTTTGAAAACCACCACTAACCTCATAATCAAGATCACCTCCAAGTGTTAAGTGATCACAACGTTGAGATACCTTATAGCCCACAAAAGAACCTTTAGACCCACCACCATCAGCACTATATGCTAACACAGGTGATTCAGTATAAGAAAATGCTCTTAAATTAACACCTAAATCTTCAGATACTTGTTTTGTTAAACTTTCATCAATTTTTAATTTACCTGGCATATCTGCAACCTCCACAGCAAATGCAATTAAGCTTAACACCAATAATCACACTCTTTGTGTTATAATCACACATTTAATTATCTAATAATGAAATAATCACGCCTTAACTGTGCTGGTTATTCAAATAGATTTATTTGATTTACAAAAACTATTTCTTTGAAAAAACTGTAATATAATAAATGGTCGTTAGATTAATTATCTCTAATGGATAATTTTTAGCTATCTTTAGAAACACTTTTCTTTTTAGATTTCTTCGCTTGGGTTGATTTTTTCTTCTTTTTAGTTTTCTTAGTCTTTTTAGAATCTTTATCAGAGTCAGCTTGATAAGATTTTTCTCTTTCGGCAATTGCTTGTAGTGTATTACCTTTCGTTGATTTTTTAGATTTGGATTTTTTTGTTTTTGTTGTTTGATCAGTCACTTTGGATTTAGAGGATTTTTTAGACTTAGATTTTTTAATTGGAGTTGCTTCAACTAATTCAAAATCAATTTTTAAGCTTGTCATATTTACTGAAATAAGCTTAACTTTAACTTTTTGACCTAATGCATAAACTTTTCTTGTTCGCTCACCAATTAAAATTTGGCGCTCTGAGTCATAGTGATAGTAATCACCTTCCATTGTTGCAACATGAACCAATCCTTCAATTTGATTTTCATCTAACTGAACAAAAAAGCCAATGCCGATAATACTAACTATCTTTGCTTTAAATATTTCACCGGTTCGATTACGTAAAAAAGAACACTTTAACCAGTCTTCAACACTTTGGGCTGCATTATCAGCTTTTCGCTCAGCAATTGAAGCATGATCGCATAAGTCAACCAACTGGTGTATATCATAACGATGACCACCTAAATTTTGTTCATTTAAAATTTTACGAATAATTCGATGGGTTAATAAATCTGGATAACGGCGAATAGGAGAAGTAAAGTGCGAATAAGCGTTATATGCTAGACCAAAATGCCCTTCATTATGTGGCGAGTAAACTGCCTGCATCATACTGCGTAAAGTCATAAGCTGGATATTATGAAAGTCTTTATGCTCCTTTGCATCCTCTAACATTTTAGAAAACTCGATAGGGCCTGGATCATCTGCTCCTGACAAGCCCAAACCATGTGTTTTTAAATAATCCCTTAAACTGGTTATTTTTGCAGATGAAGGACCACCATGAACACGATATACACCATCATACTTATGCTTTAAAACAAAGCGTGCTGCAGCGACATTCGTTAATAACATACACTCTTCAATAAGACGATGAGCATCATTTCTAACTCTAGGTAAAATTGCTTCAATTTCACGACCTTCATTTAAAAGAATTTGCGTCTCTTCCATATCAAAATCAATGGCACCACGCTCTTTTCTACGCTCTGAAAGTATTAAATACATGCCATATAGATTATACATATGTGATACAAGCTTAGGATATTTTTTTTGAAAATCTTGGTTATTTTGATTCAATAAATCAGATACTTCAGTATAGGTTAAGCGCGCATGAGAACGAATTACAGCTGAATAAAACTGATAACGTGATAATCTACCATTAGCACTAATAGACATCTGACAAACTAATGCTAGACGATCTACATCTGGCTTTAATGAACATAACTCATTCGATAATGCTTCTGGCAGCATTGGAATAACATGCCCTGGAAAATAAACTGATGTTGAACGACTTTGTGCTTCTTTATCTAAGGCTGACTCAGGTCTAACATAATAAGAGACATCTGCGATAGCAACATACAAACGCCAACCGCCAGATTTTTTTGGTTCACAGTAAACTGCATCATCAAAGTCTTTTGCATCTTCACCATCAATCGTAACAAAAGGTAAATTTCTTAGATCTTTTCTATCTTGGCGATCAGCTTTAGTCACCGTATTTTTAAATAGACTAACCTGCTGTAATACTTTATCCGACCATTGATCATTTAAATCATATGATTTAACCGCCATATCAATGGCTTCATCAATCGATAACTGATCACCAATAATTTCAACGACATTCCCTAATGGCTGGGTCTTATACGATGGTTGTGAGATAATTTCAACCGTTACAAATTGGCCAGGTTTTACATCTAATTTATCTTGTGGCCATATCAATACATCATGTTTTAATAAAGGATTGACTGGCTCAACGTAACTGACACCAAACTCTTGTTGATAGCGACCGGTTAAACGAGATGTATTTCGCTTTAAAATTTCTACAATTGTCCCTTCTAAATGCCCTCTGCGACTAACACCTGAAGGTCTAACTAAAACCCAATCACCATGAAATACACAGCGCATTTGCTTCTGTGGCAAATAAATTAAACGTCCATCATCACCTAGTACTTCTCCTGGTCCATCTCGTGATGCAATTACAGTTCCCTTAATAAGATCCATTTTTGAAACAAGGCCATAATAGCCACCACGATTATATAATAATTGCCCATCACGCTCCATTGCCTTTAGGCGGCGCTTTAAAGCAACTCTATGTGCTTGTGTACTTAAATCAAGTGCCTCAAATACAATTTCAAATGTTGTTGGTATTCCCTTATCTTTAAAAAATTGTAAAATTAACTCTCTTGAAGGTATTGGATCTTCATACTTCTGCATTTCGCTTTCACGATTTGGATCCATTGAAATATCATATTTTTTTTCAATAATCGATGTATCTTCAACCTTCTTGTTACCTTGACTGAGAGATTTATCTACACTACTTTGCTTTGACATTTATACATTCCTAATCTATCAAAAGCTTTCTTGATTTCAAATGACCATGACTAAATTCACCAATACCTATAAATTTTTGATTCAATTTAAATACATGCCAACCATTTAACTGAGTATTTTCTCCTATCCAACGACCTGAACGCCTCAACTCTCCTATTTCTATTTCATTAATTTGATAGACAGGCCAATGATTAAAAATCGTGCCTGTTTCTATTAGTGTAGTTGATTTTTCAATCTCTGGTTTAGCTAATTGTTCTGAAAGCTTTTCTAATGTTATCATTTGATGTTGCTGATTAAACTGACCACAACTAATACGTCGCAACTCAATTAAATGAGCGCCACAACCAATTTGTTTGCCAATATCTTCAGCTAGTGTTCGAATATAGGTCCCTTTACTGACCTTAGTAAAAATTTTAAGTTGCTGAGAATTTAAGTCATATCCTTGATTTACTAACTCATAAATTACAACTTCTCTTGGTTTGCGTTCTACTTCAATACCTTCTCTGGCTAATTGATATAGAGGCTTACCTTCTCTTTTCAATGCCGAATACATCGGTGGAACCTGCTTAATTTGACCACGAAACGGATTTAAGTAATCTTCAATTAAGTCATCATCTAACTTAACCACTTCTTTTTTCTCAAGGACATTGCCTTCTTTATCTGCTGTATCTGTCGTGATACCTAATTGAATTATTGCCAAATAAGCCTTATCTGAATCCAACATATATTGTGAAAATTTAGTTGCTTGATTAATAAAAATGGGCAGCATGCCTGTCGCCATAGGATCTAAACTACCACTGTGCCCTGCTTTTTTTACATTTAAAAGACGCTTTACTTTCTGTAATGCGCTATTTGAGCTTATACCGTATGGTTTATCTAACAAAATTATGCCATTGGTAATTGAATCTTTATTTGAGCGACTCTTAGAATTTTGATTTCGTTTTAATGTCATTGATTAACTATTCTTTATTATTTTCAATTAATTTTTTTAGCGCTTTATCTGCTGCTTTTTGCTCCGCTCTTTTGCGAGAAGTATCTTCAGCCTGCTCATCTATATCTAAGGCTTTAATAATACAAGCAACATAGAAAATTTGTTCATGTGCTTGACCTTGTGTTTTTAACAACCGGTATTCAGGAAGGTCAATTGCTTGAGACTGTAAAGCTTCTTGCAATCGTGTTTTATTATCTTTAGGAACTTCCGTTAATCTTAATGCTTTAGTTTCAGTATCAAACCAATTTAAAATACATATTCTGACATCATCAAGCCCAGAATCAAGATAAATCGCACCAACTAATGCTTCTATTGCATCTTCTAAAATAGAAGCACGCTTTGCGCCACCTGATTTAACTTCACCTACACCCAATGCTAAAAAATCGCCCAAATTAAAAGATGCTGCCTTATCCGTTAATGTTTTACCCTTAACAATTGATGTTCTTAATAAAGATAACTGACCTTCTTTCGCCTCAGGAAACTGATGATAAAGTGCTTCTGCTATTACCATTCCTAAAATTGCATCACCTAAAAATTCTAAACGCTCATTATGCTTTTTACGTAATGAACGATGTGTTAATGCTTGAATTAACAATGCTTTATCTTTAAATTGATAGCCAATAATTTTATATAACTGATTATAATCTTTCATTTAATTAATATTACTACTTATCTTTTTTATTACTTAATAGGGCCTAGCTGGCTCCAACGAATGGAATAAGATGAATCATCAAAACTTAACCAAACGAAAAATGCTTTACCAACTAAGTCTTTTTCTGATACAAATCCCCAATAACGACTATCTTCACTATTATCACGATTATCCCCCATCATAAAGTACATACCCTTAGGCACAACCAAATCTTTAAAACTTAAACTGTTTTTAAATGGCATCGTTAAAATATCATGTTTAACGCCTAATAAACTTTCTTGGTACTTATTCGATTTTTGTGTTAGTGAATTAATTGGTTCAATTAAACTTGCTAATAATTTTTCTGGAATTTCTTTTCCATTAATTGTTAATCGCTTATTTTGATAACTAATTTTATCACCTGGCACACCAATAACGCGCTTAATAAAATCAACATTTGGATTAACTGGATAATGAAACACAACCACATCACCACGTTTTGGTTCACCCGTTGCAACCCATGTTTTATTAGTAAACGGATTTCTTATGCCATAAGAGAACTTATTGACTAAAACAAATGCATTTGTTTTTAATGTGGGATACATTGAGCCTGTTGGAATACGAAAATTCTCAACAACAAATGCACGCAGTAAAAATACAACAAAAAACACAACAAACAATGACCTAGCATAATCTGCTAAAAAAGGCGCTTTTAATAACTTTTGTTTCTCTTTTTTTGATAACCCTTCTAACTGGTCTTTATATTTGGCTTTACGTTTTTTTTCAAAAAATAACCAATCAACCATCATAATCACAAATGAAACAACGGTTAAAAATAACAACCAAAAATTAAAATCAATATTCATTTATAAATTTTCCAAGTGTTTGTAAAATTATTCACTTTAGGCATTATAAAATCTTTTTTAGTATTTGAATATAATAAATAATGGCTTCTTTTAAGCACAAGCTAATTGCTTCTTATCATTTTTAGTCTCCGCATAGCGAATCATTGCACTTTTACTAATAATTAAAGCACGGCTAACTGTATCATTTTTATCTTTATGGCATAGAGTTAATGTACCGTTACTACTAGATAATAAACTAACTGGTTTAAACTGAAGATAATTACCTCGAGGAAAGCCCTGCCACCTTAAAATAAACCCTTTTGGCAACCTTAGATGATGATTAATAAGCTTATCATCTCCATCAAAACGTTTATTGGCATTATGATCTATAAATACAAGTAATTGATTTTGCCATAAGCCATCAATACACGTTTTATTATCAACACTTGAACAAACAATAACTGGCAAACGACTCTGATATGATTTAGCTTTTGCATAGGTTAATAACATATAAACTTTATCTATTGTAACTGTTGCCTGATTTTTTTTAAAAAACAGATTCCAACTAATTATTGTTCCACCAACAAGTAAGGATAATATAGTTAATACAATTAACAATTCGATCAATGTTAAGCCAATCTGACCTTGAATCGATACTTTTTTTATTTTTTCACCGCCAAGTACTTGCATTTTCGTTTTTTCAAATTACAATAACGCCTCATACGGGTCGTTAGCTCAGTCGGTAGAGCAGCTGGCTTTTAACCAGTTGGTCATAGGTTCGAATCCTATACGACCCACCATTTATGTTTTAATTTATAAGATTCAATAATATATTTAAAGACTATTATAGTAGATTATAAAATTCATATTATTTTTTACGAATCAAATATAAACCATCACCAATGCTTAATAAACTTGCATCTACTCGATTATCAGATGCAACATACTGATTAAACTCACGTGCTAATTTTGCTCTTTGTTTTTGCTCCCAATCAAGTGCCACATTGCCTTTGTCCAATACATTATCTACTGCAATGACACCCCCTGTTTTTAGTAATTGAAGTCCCATCTCATAATAACGCTTGTTATTGCTTTTATCAGCATCAACATAAATAAAATCAAAAGTTCCTTGAAGGCCGTTAGCAATTAACTCACTTAAAGTCTCTGTAGCAGGTGCAACTCTTAAATCTATTTTATCAATAACCTGAGCTTCTTGCCAATAATGTTTAAAACCCTCAACATATTCATCAGTTACATCACATGCAATTACTTTACCATCTTGTGGTAGACTACTGGCAATTGTTAATGTTCCAATACCACGAAAAACACCTATCTCAATTGCATTTCTAGCGCCAATTACTTTAACTAAAAAGCTAATAAATTGTAATTGATCAAGTGCAGTATTCATTTGAGCATGTGGTTGCGAAATTGCATCATAAACCATATTTTTTTGAATATCTGACCAATTTGTTTGTGCCTGGTTGATAACATATTGATGTAGGACTTTACTTTCTAATAGCGTTGAAATGCTCATATTCATTACTCCTTTATATAAAGTGACCCTTTTAAAATACTTGATCGCTTTTTATTGCACAACACTTGATTATATAACAACCCTCTACTAATAGTATTTATAATAATGGGATTTTTTTAATCACAAGGACAGTGAGCAATGAATATTTACAACGCAAAAGAGTTATTCAAACTTTATATCCAGGAAAAAAATAAACCTAAAAAACATAAAATTATTGTTAAACATAAATTTAATCATATTATTCACCACACTTGGAATAAAAGCCCATTTTATCGTAATTTATGGCATGAACATGGCATTAATGAAAAACATTTAAACGACTTAGAGATTAATGATTTACCTTATGTTGATAAACCATTATTAATGGAGCACTTTGATCAAGTTGTTACTGATTCTAAAGTAAAAAAGTTACCCCTATCTAGCTGGATTAATGACAATAAAAACTACAACCAACTTTATTTAGATAAATATCACATTGTACATACTTCAGGCACTTCAGGTGAGCAAGGTATTTTTCCATGGAATAAAACCAGTTGGTCCAAAGCCTGGGCTGCATCTGTCATTAGAGCATTAAGGCCCAAATTAAGAACAAGTACAACTCGTGCAGCTGTTATCCTAGCAACTGATGGACGTTTTTGTGGTGCTGGATTCTCAAGAAGTGGAGAGAATACTTTTTTTAATGTTAAACTTTACTCTGTTTCAGATTCTTTAGAAAAAATTGCTAATGAGTTAGAAATTTATCAACCACATCAACTAGGTGGTTATGCTTTAATGATTGGGAATTTGGCAAGAATGCAATTAGCAGGTAAATTAAATATTAAACCTGAACGTATTTTCACATCAGGAGAGCCATTATTTGAAAGTGATGCAAATGTCATTGAAAAAGCCTGGCAAATTAAACCCATTAATTTATATATGGCTTCAGAAGGCTTACTAATAGGAGCACAATATAAACAAGGCCCATTTGATATTTTTGATGATTTAAACATTGTTAGTATTTGTAATGAAAATCAGCCTGATAAAGATATAGGTACTATTTGCTTAACCAATCTATCTAACCATATCTTTCCAATTATTAATTATAAAATGGGAGATTTAGGACGTTTAATTCCTGCTGATAGATATGACAAGTATCCTAAACTTGAATTATCAGACTGCCGTTTAAACTATGCTGTAGAAATTATTAACAATCATGGCAAAACAGATACAATTCATCCTTCATTATTTGAAGAATTTTATGTTCCAGATATGATTTCATTTCAATTTAAAATACAAAACAATCAAATTAATATCTATTATACAGCTAAAGAAGATATATCTTATCATATTATCAATAACTTTCATGATATTTTAAAGATAAAAGAAGCAGATATATCTGTCGATGTCAAAGCACATAAAGTTGAACAACTTCAAAGAGATGCAAAAGGTGAAAAGTTTCAATTAATTGAAGTTATTAACTAATATGATATTACAGTCAAAAAATAGCTAATTAATACCTACCTCTAAAATCAAAACCAATTGCATTTAACAACAACTTATGGTTTATTAATATGGTTAAAAGATAAAATCAATTGAATAATAAATTTCAAACTAAGGTACTTCTAACTATGTTTAAAGATTTAACTTACCCACAAGTATGGTCCCTATTTGATCAAATTAGACAAATTCCACGCCCATCATTCAAAGAAGAAGCCATTCGCCAATTTATTTATCAATGGGCCCAAGCTCATGACTTTAAAATCGTTGAAGATAAAGCACATAACCTTGTAATTTACATACCTGCAACTGAAGGTTATGAAAATGCAGAAATTATTGCAACACAAGGCCATTTAGATATGGTTTGTGAAAAACACTCAAATATTGAATTTAATTTCGAAACAGATGCAATCGATATCTATCGTGATGGTGATTGGATTAAAGCTCGTGGCACGACACTTGGTGCTGATAATGGTATTGGTGTTGCACTTGCTATGGCTGCTGCAACTGACCCTAGCGTTATTCATGGCCCTATGGAAATCCTATTAACTGCCACTGAAGAAAAAGGCCTTGTTGGTGCAAGAAACCTAGACCCTAATATCCTTAATGCTCATTATATGATTAATATTGACTCAGAGAGTTGGGGTGAGTTTTGTATTGGCTGTGCTGGTGGTGGTGATAGTATTGTTGAATTACCCGTTGAATCAGTAAAAAGTAATTTAAATGATCAGGCTTATAATATTAAAATCAGTGGTCTTAAAGGAGGTCATTCTGGCATTGATATTCATAAAGGACGGGGTAATGCATTAAAAATATTAACGCGTATTTTATCTTCAATCCCACATGCAAAACTTGTAAGCTTTGAAGGCGGTAATCTAAGAAACGCAATTCCTCGTGAAGCATTTGCTAGCATTTTACTTGAATCAACTCAGAAAGATAAAGAAATTCACATAATCAATGAAGCATTTAGCCTGACTCAGAAAGAGTTAAGTGCAATTGAACCTAACTTGTCATTAGAGATAACAGCACAAGATACAATACCTCAAAACTACTTAAAATTATCCAGCCAAATGAAACTTTTAAATTTAATTGAGGCTTTACCTCACGGTGTTGTATCCATGGATTATCATATGCCTGACTTAGTTGAAACATCTTCTAATCTTGCATCTGTCAAATACAACCAACAAAATAAGCAATTTATCATTACACTTTCTACAAGAAGTTCAGTTAGCTCAAAACTTGAAGCACAACGCCAACACATTACAAGTATTACTAAGCTTGCCAATGCAGCGATTGAACATGATGAAGCATATCCTGGTTGGCAGCCTAATCCACATAGTGATATTGTTAAAAAGTCAGCTAAAATTTATCAACAAACATTTGGCAATGATGTTAATATTGCTGCAATTCATGCAGGCCTTGAATGTGGTATTATTAATGGTAAATACCCTAATATGCAAATGATCTCATTTGGCCCTGATATTCGCGGCGCACACTCACCTGATGAAAAATTAAATATCTCTACAACCATAAAGTGCTATGATTTATTAAAAAATATACTTAAGGCATTAGCTGAAGAAAAAAAGTCGCTAACTCAAAATCAAAAAGAAGTTGCGCTCGCTTAAGTTAAATAACTTTCATGGAATAGAGAATGGACAAACAAAATACCTTAACACCTCTTTTACGCCATATTTTAATTGATAAAGGCACAGAACCCCCTAATAGTGGTAAATATAATTTATTTGATGCGCAAGGCACCTATATATGTAGAAGCTGTGGATTAGGATTATTCAGATCAGATGCTAAATTTATTTCAAGCTGTGGCTGGCCAAGTTTTGATGATGAGCTACCTGATGCAATTAAACGCCAATTAGATGCAGATGGCAGACGTACTGAAATTTTATGCAACCGTTGTGATGGTCATCTAGGTCATGTATTTCATGGTGAACAATATACCGATAAGAATTTACGTCATTGTGTTAATTCACTCTCTGTTGAGTTTGTTGAAGATACGGAAGTTACTGAAACGGAAGAAGCTATTTTTGCAGGCGGTTGCTTTTGGGGCGTGGAACATTTATTAAAACAACAAAATGGTGTTTTAATTACTGAAGTTGGTTATACAGGTGGCAATACAGATAACCCAACTTATCAAGATGTCTGTAATGGTAAAACAAGCCATATAGAAGCTGTGCGTGCTGTTTTTAACCCGAATAAAACAAGCTTTCGCAAACTCACTAAATTATTCCTTGAAATTCATGATCCAACACAAAGTAATGGCCAAGGGCCTGATATTGGTGATCAATATAAAAGCGTTATTTTTTACTTTAATGAAACGCAACGCCAGACTGCTGAAGATTTATTGAACATATTAAGTAATAAGGGCCTTAATATAGCAACAGAACTAGTTGAAGCAACTGTTTTTTGGCCAGCTGAAGACTACCATCAAGAATATTATATCAAAACAGGCAAGACACCTTATTGTCATCGTTATACTAAACGTTTTGATTAAGACTTTTTCACTTTACTAGCATAAAATTCTAACCTTTGTTTTACCCAACTTCTAGCTGGCCAAGCCGCAAATATAACTCCTGGTATTGCTGATATTGAACTAATTGAAATTAAGAATGATAATTGACCATAATTCGACAAAATACCTGGTAATGCAAAATAGCCAAATAAAAGTGCAATGCATAATATGCTTAACATTAGCTTAATAGTAAAGCTTTCACTAAAATTTAATACTGTAACTGTTTTCATTAATGTTCGAGTAAAAAAGAACCAAATCAACATAAAAACAATATAGCCGCCAATAAGATATACCCACCAAGGCGATACACCTAAACCAGTAGAAAAATGAGCTACATCTCCATGATTAGTTAAAGTACGAATTGGAATATAATCATAAAAATTACATAGATTCATAAAATTAAACCAAAAAATAAAATAATAAATAATTTTATGTTTATACAGGGACTTTAAGTTTAAAAGGATTAAAGAAATAACATACAATAAACCATTAGCTAGCCCTGGCCCTGCAAATGCAATTAGTGCCATTGCATATAGATGCCCATGACTAATTAAAAACTGGTAATTAACGTTTTCATCGATATTGATTAATAACAATATATTTAGCCAACTTGTGCCACCAAAATCAATTGCAAGTGGGTTATGCTTAAAACCTAACGCCCATGCCATAAAAGAATGTGAAAACTCATGTGGATAAACCGCTAAATAATGGCTTAATAATACAAACACTGGTGTTATCAATATAAAACCAATTACTTTTCTACAACTCACAATAGCTCCTGAAATAACAATCAAATAATCGGACACACTATAATTTAGTTAGGCGCTATAATGCAAATAGATTAGTTTATTTCTTTTGGTATCTCCTCACTTAGATATGGGAAAATTATTTCTTAGACACAATAAATCGATACCTCTACAGAAGATCTTAATTTACATAAAGTTTTTCCTATTAAATAACCAGCATCAATTGAAATGTCAACAGCCTCTGGCCTCCCTACATATAATAAAACAAACTATAAATATAGATAACATAACTGATTAGAAAAATAGCGCCTTGATAACGATTAATCTTATTCTTTCCAATCAAAGCAAATAAAAATAAGCATAAAGTTAAAATAACCATATAAAGCGCATCACGGTATAAAACTAATTGATTTAGAATTGTTGGTGAAATCAATACAGCAATGCCAACAACCATCAATGTATTAAATATATTTGAACCAATAATATTGCCTAATGCTAGATCATGCTGTTTTTTTAATGCCGCAACAGCAGAAGTAGCTAATTCTGGTAAAGAGGTACCAATGGCAATAATCGTAAGACCAATTGCAAGATCACTCATTCCTAGTCGCTTACCAATACTACTAGCACCCCATATCAAAATTTTAGCGCTGATAATTAATAAGATAAGCCCCAAAATAATATAAAGTATACTTTTGACTAAACTATGCTTAGAAGATTCATTTGATTTATCTTTCAGTTTAGATGCAGTCACTTTACTTCTATAAAACTTCACAGCCATTATAAGGCTAAAAATAACAAGTAAAATAATACCATCTAATCTTGATAAACTAAGATTCCATAGCATCCAAACCAACAATAAACTAATGGCAATTAGAATCATAAAATCTTTATAGAGTACATTAGAGTCTACTTTAATCGGTCTAACAACTGCAGTAACACCAATTACAAGGCCGATATTAGCAATATTCGAACCTATTGCGTTACCTATTGCCATAGAAGACTTATTTTCAAAGGCTGCAAAAGCTGAAACAACTATTTCAGGTAATGAAGTGCCAAAACCAAGAATAAAGATACCAATGACTAATGGCGATATTTTGAAAATCTCAGCTAACATAGATGCACCACTTACAAAGCGATCAGCACTCCATATAAGTAAAACAAAGCCAGCAATAATAGATACTATTTCTATAAACATATGGTTTCTTTATTACAAATTAAATTATTTATACTAATTTTCCCATCTCCTTGAGCGCTCAAGTGCTTGATGCCAACGAGATAAATACATTTTAGCTTGCTGTTGATCCATCTCTGCTTCAAATTTATGATCTAATTGCCACATTGCTTGTAATTCATCAACATCTGACCAATAACCTACAGCTAAACCTGCTAAGTAAGCAGCACCTAATGCTGTTGTCTCAAGTACCTTTGGCCGTATAACATCTAGCCGTAAAATATCTGCTTGAAACTGCATTAAAAAATTATTTTCAACAGCACCACCATCAACACGCATCTCTGATAATGACAACCCGGTATCATCGCTCATGGCATTAACAACATCGGTTACTTGATAATCAATTCCTTCCAATGCTGCACGCACGATATGTGCTTTTGTAGAGCCTCGAGTTAATCCAACAATAGTACCTCTAGCAGATTGGTCCCAGTAAGGCGCTCCAAGCCCTGTTAATGCCGGCACGATATATACATCGGCATTATCATTAACCGATAAGGCAAGTTTCTCAGTCTCTTTTGCATTTTTAATTAATTCTAAGCCATCACGTAGCCACTGAATAATAGCACCACCAATAAATACGCTACCTTCAAGCGCATAATTAACCTTATCACCAATTTGCCAAGCAATGGTTGTCAATAACTGCTTATTTGATACTTTTGGTTTATCGCCTGTATTCATCATTAAAAAACAACCGGTTCCATAAGTTGTTTTAATCATACCTTCTTTAAGACACATTTGACCAAAAAGTGCTGCTTGCTGATCTCCTGCAACACCTGATATAGGTAATTTACTTGAAAATAACGTCGTACGAGTTTGAGCAAAAATACTACTAGATGCTTTTACTTCTGGTAACATTGACTCAGGAATATCAAATAGTGCTAATAACTCTTTATCCCATGTTAAGCTATGAATATTAAAAAGCATGGTTCGAGAGGCATTTGTTACATCCGTTGCATGTACTTTTTGATTGGTAAATTTCCACATCAACCAACTATCTACTGTGCCAAAGCAAAGTTTGCCTTGAGATGCTTTTTCTCTCGCACCTTCAATATGATCTAAAATCCATTTTATTTTAGATGCTGAAAAATATGCATCAATAACAAGTCCTGTCTTATCTCTAATTAACTGAATAATCGATGAATCTTTTTTAAGTTCATTACAAAATTCAGCCGTTCTTCTGTCTTGCCAAACAATCGCATTATAAATCGGATTGCCTGTTTCTCTATCCCAAACTATTGTTGTTTCTCGTTGATTGGTAATACCAACTGCTGCAACTGATTTTCCATTAATATTCGCTTTTGAAATTACTTCAGCTGCAACTGAGGCTTGTGTATACCAGATTTCATTAGGATCATGCTCTACCCATCCAGGTTTTGGATAATGCTGCTTAAATTCTTTTTGGGCAATATCTACAATCTGGCCTTTATAATCAAAAATAATGGCCCTTGAACTTGTTGTCCCTTGATCTAAAGTAAGAATATAGTGGTTCATTGTATTATATAACTAAACTTTTTAATTTAGCTTTCAGTCTAGCAGTAATATTATAGTCACATCAAGCTAACCAAGCTATCAAGTTAAAAGTAAAATACATCATAAAAACAATAGTCGATTAAGTTATAAAATTGCACTGCTTCTTAAAATCAGTTAGAATACAATATTACGACTGGTTAATTTTTTTTAGGGGAATTGCATTATGCCTGATCAACCTGATGATCATAAAGAACTATATGCGCGTTTAAGGCAATTAAATTCCCTTGAAATCATTCAAGCAGACCTTATAAAGAAATACCCTGGTATACCTGGTAATATATTAACTAGTCATGCAGAGAAACTATATAACTTCAAGCAAAAACATATCACCTACCAAGCAGACAACGATATTGAATCTAAATTCAAGATGTTACCTGAATTAACCAAATTAAGTGAAGATATTCAACGTAAAACAAAAACATTTGATCGTTTACAAAACGCTTACCAAGAAGCTAAAATTTACTGCAAAGAACGTATGATGAGTGAAGAAGATAGCCATACAGCTGCAAAAGAAGCAATTACAGAGCTTATTCAATCACATAAAGGAGATCCTAAAAAGAAATTACCTATCTCAGAATTCATTAATCAGTTACATGAAGCAAACATTGATAAACTAAATGCAGGTGATCATCAGATTGTAACTAAACTTAAAAGTAAAGCTTGGGAGTGTGCCAAAAATACTGGCCTTAGTCATGAGAGTTTAATGGATCTATCAAAAAAAGTTAAAGATCACCACTTTGGTCACAGTGAACATGAACACTCAAGCCACCAGTCAACAAAACCTCAAAAAGAAAGCCAACAATCCTTATCATCTGCACGAATTAAACACGATCAACATACACGTAGAACTGGTAATAATCGTGTCCTTGAATTTATAGAAGAAGTTACCGCTGAAGTAAATAAAACTGTCAGCATGTATAATACATTATTAAGCACAAGGCCCCAGAAATCACCTGGTGTATTTAAAAGCATACTTGATAGTGTGAAAAACTTTTTTGGTATTGGTAGTAAGAAACTAATTGCTTCACAGCCTTCAGCATTATTTTTCCAAAGTGGGCAATCTGAAACTCAAAAACAACGAAGCCTTGAGCGATAAATAAACATTAAAAACTTATTTTGTCCCAAATATTTTATCACCAGCATCACCAAGGCCTGGAATAATATAACCATGATCATTTAAATGATCATCAATCGATCCACAATAAATATCAACATCTGGATTTTCACCATGTACTGCTCGAATACCTTCAGGCGCTGCAATTAAACATAAGACTTTAATACTTGAAGTACCTTCTTCTTTAACTAGTTTTATTGTTTCATTCATCGAGCCACCCGTTGCTAATAACGGATCAACAATAATTGCCATACGCTCATCCATTTGATGGGCAAATTTTTTAAAATAATTGACTGGCTCTAAGGTTCTTTGATCTCGATAAAGACCAACGACACTCACTCTTGCTGTAGGCAGGCATTCCAAAACACCATCTAACATACCAAGGCCAGCACGTAATATGGGTACAACGGTCAATTTTTTCCCTGATATTCGCTTAACTTTAGTATTACCTTGCCAAGAATCTATTTCTACACTTTGCAGTGGTAATTCTTTCGTTGCTTCGTATGTTAATAATGTCGCAAGCTCTTTTGCTGCCTCTCGAAAGTCTTTTGTACTGATATTTTTCTGGCGTAAAAGGCCAAGCTTATGCTGTACTAACGGATGCGTTACTTCAAGTACTTTACCCATATTTATTTAGTATCCTTTTCATATACTATTTTGAAGATTTAAATGACAAATAAGCCGCTTTTAAATAAAGCCACATTGAATAAATTGTTAAAACAACAGCGGCATAAAGTAATATTTTTCCTATTAATACCCACCACCAATAAGTTGTTTGAGTCTGATGGAATAATAATAAAATTAAAATCGCCAACATTTGTGTTGCGGTTTTTACCTTGCCAATAAATGATACTTGAACAACTGCACGCTTGCCTAATTCTGCCATCCACTCCCTTAGTGCTGAAACGACAATCTCTCTAACAATAATTGCAGCGGCAGGAATAGCAACCCATGCACTTGGATAAACATTAACAATTAAGACTAAAGCCGCTGCTACCATTAACTTATCTGCAACAGGGTCTAAAAAAGCACCTAATTGAGTTGTTTGTTCAAAATAGCGCGCAATAAAGCCATCCAGCCAATCTGTAATTGATGCGAATAAAAATAATAAAGCAACAACCCACTGGCTTCCATCAAAGTCAAGATAAAAGAAGACAACAAAAACTGGCACCAATATGATACGAATAACTGTTAATATATTCGGAATAGTCCAAATCAATTGCCTTACCTTCCCATACAGAACTAAACAACTTATTTTAGAGAACTATAGCATGTAATTATCTAAAACTAAACAGTTAATTATAACACCAATTTAAACCCCACTATGGCCAAAGCCACCACCACCTCTTTGACTTTGATCACTGAAGTTTTCAACGACTTTAAAGTTTGCTTGAACAACAGGAACAACAATTAACTGTGCGAAACGCATTCCTGGTAAAATTTCAATAACATCATCACTACGATTCCAGCAAGAAACCATTAATTCGCCCTGATAATCTGAGTCAATCAAACCGACTGAATTACCTAAAATTAAACCTTTTTTATGTCCTAAACCAGAGCGAGGCAAAATCATTGCTGCATAGAAAGGATTTGCAATATGAATTGATAATCCAGTTGGTAATAATTCGGCTGTATTTGGTCTTAAATGAATTGTCTCTTTAACATTGGCTCTTAAATCAATACCTGCTGAGCCTTCTGTAGCATAAGTAGGCATCTTACCCTCATATATGCTACTTTCACCAATAAAACGCAATTCAATTTCAGGTTTTTCAAACATAAACAATCCTCTTTTTATCCAAGTATACAGATTAACTCCAATCAACTTTATGATATAATACAGCAAATTTAAAACAACCATAAAATCATTATTATTTAAACTGCTTAATAATTAAGGAGCTTCCAAGTATATGAGTTCTCAAAATCATTTCGACTTAATTAGTTTTGGTGGCGGAAGTGGTGGCCTTGCTTGTGCTATTGCTAGTGCTCGCTTAGGTAAGCGTGTTGCTATTATTGAAGGAAAAGCACTGGGCGGCACTTGTGTTAATGTTGGTTGTGTACCTAAAAAAGCTATGTGGTATGCAGCTAATCTAGCTGAAAGTTTACACTTTGACCTAAAAGGTTACGGCTTTGATGCCGAGTTAAAAAATTTTAATTGGTTACAACTTAAAAACCAAAGAGATAAATATATCAGTAATATTCATAAATCTTATGACGATACATTAAACTCATTAGACATAACCCACATTCAAGGCTGGGGTAAATTTATCGATAATCAAACAATTGAAGTTGATAATGTACAGTATAGTGCTGATCATATTGTTGTTGCTCCTGGTGCTAAACCACAAATTCCTACATTTATTGAAGGCTATGAGCATGGGTTAACATCAGATGATTTCTTTAGCCTAGAAAAGCAGCCAAAGCGTGTTGTGATTATTGGCGGTGGTTATATTGGTGTTGAAATCGCCCAAGTTTTTCATGCTTTAGGCAGTCAAACAACCTTACTCGTTCGCAAAAGTAAACCACTTAGATTATTTGATCAAATGATTTCTGATGTATTAACTGAATGTATGGAAAAAACCAACTTTGACTTAAGAGTTAATACTCAAATTGACAAAGTTACCAAACATGACAATGGGCAATTAACACTTAGCTTAAATAATGGTGGCTCAATTGATCAAGTTGATGCTTTATTTTGGTGTACTGGCCGTATTGCAAATACTGATAAACTAAATTTAAGCGCAACTGATATTGAAATAAATTCAGATGGCACAATCAATGCAGATGCCTATCAAAATACCAATGTTTCTGGTGTTTATGCCATTGGTGATGTTACAGGCAAAGCCCAATTAACGCCAGTTGCAATTGCTGCTGGGCGACGATTAGCTAGGCGCTTATTTAATGGCGAAGACAATTTAAAACTGAATTATGATTTAATTCCTAGTGTTGTATTCTCTCACCCCCCAATAGGTAGTGTTGGCTTAACTGAAGAACAAGCTATTGAAATTTATGGTAAAGATAATATAAAAATTTACCAATCTAGGTTCTCATCACTTTACTCTGCTATCTCTGGATTTCGAATGCCAACAGTCGTTAAGTTGATTGTTACCCAAGATAATGAGAAAATAATAGGCTGTCACTTAATTGGTACAGGGGCTGATGAAATGTTACAAGGCTTTGCTGTTGCGATTAGTATGGGTGCTACAAAAGCTGATTTTGATAATACCATTGCAATTCATCCAACCAGTGCTGAAGAGCTAGTAACACTACGCTAAGATATGAGAAACTTTTTAAAATAGGTAGTTTAAAATCAATGAGTCAAGTTAAACCAATTAGAACTGTCAACGGACATACGCCAATGATGGGCCAAGGTGTTTTTATTGACCCTTCAGCAGTTGTATCTGGTCTTGTATTACTTGAAGATGATGTTTCAGTTTGGCCTTGTGTTAGTATCCGTGGTGATTTAGAAAAAATTACAATTGGTAAACGCTCCAATATCCAAGATAACACAGTTATACACACAACTCGACGCAGTAAGCAATACCCTGAAGGTTTCCCTGCTCATATTGGTGAAGATGTTACTGTTGGTCACGGTGCAATTATTCATGGCTGTACACTTAAAAATCGAATATTAGTTGGTATGGGTGCAATTATCCTAGATGGTGCTATTATAGAATCAAATATTATGATTGCAGCTGGCGCATTAATTCCACCTGGCAAACAATTAGATGAAGGTTATCTATATGTAGGCTCACCAGCAAAAAAAGCACGACCATTAACAGAAAATGAATTACAATTTTTAAAAATAAGCTCAAACAATTATATAGAAACTAAAAACCAACACCTGGAGGCTTCCAAATCATGGTAATGAAACAACTTAAATATTTAGCTATATTGATTATTGGAGCAGCTATAGTGCTTGTCACTGGCTGTGCAAGCAATCAAGCAACTAAATTAGCCCCAATACCAAACCCATCAACACAAAACATTCAAACAGCATGGAAAACAAATCAATCTATTCTTGAAAATGTCCACAGCTGGGAAGTATCCGGTGTTATTGGTATTCGCCTAAAAGACAAAGCTCAAGGTGCAAACCTCTTTTGGCGTCTAACAAATAAAAATGAATATATTATCCAAATCTATGGTACAGCTGGCTTAGGAGCCATATCAATTAAAGGTCGTAATGACGGCAGCATTATTTTTAAAGACTCTAATGGTAAGCAAACCTATGCAAAAGATATTCAAGCGTTAATGCAAGAGCGTTTAGGGTGGAGTGTTCCAGCTGTCGATATGTATTATTGGGGACGTGGCTTACCTGCACCAATTGCATCAAAAGAATTAAGCCTAAATCGCTTTGGTTTAATGTCTTCTATAGAACAATCTGGATGGTATATTCAATACGATAATTTTCATATGGTTCAAGGTAAATATCCACTACCTTTTAAACTCATTATGAAACGTGGCGATTTAACAATTAAAATTATTATCAAGTCATGGCTGATCAACTAATCTTACCTGCCTATGCAAAAATTAATCGTTTTTTGCATATTACTGGACGTATGCCTAATGGCTATCATCAACTACAAACTTTAATGCAGTTAATTGATTTAAAAGATATACTTACATTCACTCTACAAAATGATGATCAAATTACTATTCAATCCAATCGATTTATTTCACACTTAGAAGATAATTTAGTCTATAAAGCTGCACAGTCACTTAAACCTTATGCTGAAAAACCTTGTGGAATTAATATTTATATTGATAAACAAATCCCAATGGGTGGCGGCCTTGGTGGTGGCTCAAGCAATGCAGCAACTACCTTGATGGCTTTAAATCAGCTATGGCAATGCAATCTAAATCAAACTGAATTACTCAATTTAGGTGCTAAATTGGGTGCCGATGTACCTATTTTTATTTTTGGTCAAACAGCTTGGGCTGAAGGTATTGGCGAGATACTAACGCCTTTTGAACAAGAAGAGTCATTACTATTGATCTGCTCACCTAATATTCATATCTCAACTAAATCTATATTTCAGCATCCAGATTTAAAACGTAATTACCAACCGATCACACCCAAAGCATATCACTTTAATAACACTGAAAATGCATTTGAAAAAATCGTTAAAATACTCCACCCTCAAATGAAAGTGATAATGGATGAAATTGCGCAAGAAGCACCGGTACGCTTAAGTGGTTCTGGCTCATGTTTTTATGTGATCTGTCAAGATTTTAACCAATTAGAAAAACTTCAAAAAAAATTCGACAAACGTCTTGACACCATACCCTCTAAAGCCTTAAACTACGCCGCAGTTGCTTACGATGATCTCATAGAACGAGGGAATCTAAAACAATGTCAATAATTGGGCTGTCGCCAAGCGGTAAGGCAACGGGTTTTGATCCCGTCATACCCAGGTTCGAATCCTGGCAGCCCAGCCAAAAGTTTAAGATCAATTTTTTAAACAACAAACAGATTATATTGTATGACTATTTGTTTTTTATTACATACCCTTTTCACTCAACAACCGTATTTAAGGTGATCAACTGTGTCTGATTTAATGATTTTCTGTGGAAGCGCTACGCCTGAGTTAACTGAAGAAGTAGCTGACCTTTTAGGTATAGAAACTGGACGAGCTATCGTTGGTAAATTTAGCGATGGTGAAACACAAGTTGAAATTTTAGATAATGTTAGAGGACGTGATGTATTTATCATCCAATCAACTTGTCCTCCTACCAATGATAATTTAATGGAGTTAATTATTATGGTAGATGCATTAAGACGTTCATCAGCAGGTAGAATTACCGCAGTTACACCTTATTTTGGTTATGCACGTCAAGATCGTAGAGTACGTTCAATGCGTGTTCCAATTTCAGCTCGCGTAGTTGCTGATATGCTAACTGGTGCAGGTGTTGATAGAATATTAACCGTTGATATTCATGCCGAACAGGTCCAAGGCTTTTTTGATGTACCATTAGATAATGTTTATGGGACACCAATTTTGCTTGATTATATCCGTCGCCGGCATATTAAAGCCCCTGTGGTTATCTCACCTGATATTGGTGGTGTTGTTCGTGCTAGAGCTATGGCTAAAGCTTTAAATACAGACTTAGCCATTATCGACAAACGTCGACCGCGCGCGAATGAATCAGAAGTTATGAATATTATTGGTGAGATTAAAGGACGCCACTGTTTAATTATTGATGATATTATTGATACAGCAGGCACAATGTGTAAGGCTGCTCAAGCACTAATTGACCATGGTGCTGCAAAAGTATCCGCCTACTGTGTTCACCCTGTATTATCAGGCAATGCACTTGAGAATATACAAAGCTCTTGTCTTGATGAACTTGTTGTAACAAATTCAATTTCAGCGACTAGTAAAGCATTGAAGTGTGACAAAATCAAAGTTTTATCACTAGCGCCAATGTTATCAGAAGCAATCAGACGGATTAATAATGAAGAATCTATCAGCCTTATGTTTAGTGATTTAAAAGCTTAATGAATAGTTAACATTTAAATTTAAATCTGTTATAATCCATCACCGCGCTGTAGTCAGGGTCGCATGACTATCGTGGTAATTATTTAACTAAATATTGAGGATATATACAATGACATATCAATTAAACTCAGCCACTCGCACTGAGAAAGGTACGGGCGCGAGCCGCCGCCTTCGCCACCAAGATAAGGTACCGGCAATCGTTTATGGTAAAGATGTAAAGCCAATTTCTATTGTTTTAGAACATAATGAAATTTTCCATGCAATTGAAGATGAAAAAATCTTTTCATCCAATGTTGAATTAACAATTGATGATAAAAAAGAAACTGTTCAAATCAAAGCATTACAACGCCACCCTTATAAGCCTAAAATTACACATGTTGATTTTATGCGTGTGTAACAATTAATTATTATTACTAATAAAATGATTAAACTAATTGTTGGCCTTGGCAATCCTACAGATGAGTATTTAACTACTCGACATAACGTAGGCCAATGGTTAGTTAGTCGTCTTGCTGATTTCTTTTTTTCACCACTAAAACTAGAAAAAAAATTCTTTGGTGAATATGCTCGAGTTCAAAATAATCATTTCAATGGGCATTTATTATTTCCTACGACTTACATGAATCGAAGTGGGCTTTCTGTACGAAGTGTAAGTGAATATTTCAATATTAAGCCAAATGAAATATTAGTAGTGCATGATGAACTAGACATCCCGTGTGGCAACATTAAATTAAAGCATAATGGTGGTCATGGTGGTCACAATGGCCTAAGAGATATTCAAAGTCAATTGGCAACGGATCAATTCCACCGCTTGCGTCTTGGGATTGGCCACCCAGGTGATAAAACTAAAGTAACCTCTTTTGTCCTATCTTCACCCTCAAAACAAGAACTAATACTTATTAGTGATGCAATTGAAGAAGGTATAAATCATATTGATGATATTATCGCTGGACGATTTGACCAAGCAAAGCAAACATTACATACTAAACCAAAAATATAAATCAAAGTATCTGGAGAAGATCAACTATGGGATTTAAATGTGGCATTGTTGGCTTACCAAATGTAGGAAAATCAACACTTTTCAATGCATTAACAAAAGCTGGCATTCAAGCTGAAAACTATCCATTTTGTACTATTGAACCGAATGTAGGCGTTGTTGCAGTACCCGATCAACGCCTTAACGCCCTAGCTGATATTGTTAGCCCTCAAAAAATTCTACCTGCTACAATGGAATTTGTAGATATTGCAGGCTTAGTTGCTGGTGCTTCAAAAGGTGAAGGCTTAGGTAATAAGTTTTTAGCCAATATTCGTGAAACAGATGCCATTGCCCATGTTGTGCGCTGCTTTGATAATGATGATGTTGTACATGTTGCAGGCAATGTCTCTCCATTAGACGATATTGAAGTAATTAATACTGAATTATTACTTGCTGATATAGAAAGCGCTGAAAAAGCAATTACCAGAGTTAGTAAAAATGCTAAAAGTGGCAATAAAGATGCCAAAGCTCAAAAAGCATTCTATGAAAAACTAAAAGTACATCTTGAAAATGAAAACCCAGCTAGAAGCCTTGATGCTACAGATGAAGAAAAATTATGGTTGAAACAAATTCACCTATTAACTGCCAAGCCTACATTATATATTGCCAATGTTAATGAAGATGGTTTTGACAATAACCCTTACCTTGAACAAGTTACAGAACTTGCTAAAAAGGAAAATGCTAATATTGTTGCTATTTGTGCTGCTATTGAAGCTGAAATTGCAGAGTTAGATGATGATGAAAAGGATGAGTTTTTAAATGATTTAGGTCTTGATGAACCTGGCTTAAACCGCGTTATTAGAGCTGGCTATCAACTATTAGATTTACAAACTTATTTTACGGCAGGCGTTAAAGAAGTACGCGCCTGGACAATTCCTGTTGGTGCCACAGCACCTCAAGCAGCTGGCAAAATTCACACTGACTTTGAAAAAGGCTTTATTCGAGCTGAGGTTATTGCTTATAGTGACTATATTGCTAATAAAGGGGAACAAGGTGCTAAAGACCAAGGTAAATGGCGCTTAGAAGGCAAAGAGTATATTGTCAAAGATGGTGACGTTATTCATTTCAGATTTAATGTTTAAGCTTACTTTTATAAATATTTATAATATTTAATTATTAAAATAGTTTGATATTTGCGTCAACTTCTATAAAATGATCAAGATATTAACAAAAAATTATTTTCCTTAACGGTGAGGTTGCAAAAGTTATACATGATCAATACGACTAATCACAGAGATAATAACTTTGATTTTCTAAGATTTATTGCCGCATTATTAGTTATTATGACACATGCAGTTGTACTGACAGGTACTGGCATTCATCCACTGAAAATATTTTCAGGTAATCAACTTCGAGTCGGGGATCTAGCAGTTGATGTATTTTTTACTATTTCAGGCTTTTTAATCACTGCAAGTTTTCTAAGATCTCAAAATATAAAAAGATATCTTTATGCTCGAATTCTTCGTATTATGCCAGCGTTATTTTTTATGCTAATAACTGCAGCTTTTATTGTTGGTCCCATTATAACAACACTTTCTTATAAAGAGTATATGAGTTCTTCAGAAACATATACTTTTGTTTGCTCTGTATTTTTATATACCTTGCAATACCATTTACCTGGAGTTATATTTTCAGATACATCATTAACTTACCCTACAACTGTAAGTGTTTCAGTTTGGAGCTTACCTTATGAGTTTACATTTTATCTGTTAATTCCTGTTTTTAGTTATTTTAAACTATTGAAAAAAGAGATTTTACTATTTCTATTTGTATTTGTGATTTTATGCTATTCATTCGAACAAACAATCATACCTGACGCAAGATCTTTGGTCCTTTTTCCAAATATTAACCTATCTCTTTTTTTAAGAGTATCTAGTATGTTTTTATCTGGTATGTTATTTTATTACTATAAAGATGTAATTATTTATCGCTTAGAATACTTTTTAATTAGTATTCTTTTGTTAATTGTTAGCTGTTATTTAGGCATTGGCCTAAGGTTATTATTACCAATTTGTGGCACCTATTGTATTTTTTATATTGCTTATTCACCAAAATTAAAATTTTTAAATCACTTTGGAAAATATGGTGACTTTAGCTATGGGATGTATATTTATGGTGCTTTCATCCAACAAGTTGTTATTTGGTTTTTTGGTGGCAATATGAACTATATCCTAAATATTATTATTTCTATGCCTTTAGCAATAGTATGTGGCATTTTATCCTGGCACCTTGTAGAGAAAAAATTCTTAGCGCTGAAAAAAAGAAAACTTATATCGACTAAATTACTAGCAAAAACTGCATAGAAATTATAACTCTAAGGTGTAAATACCCAGCTACTTTTATCAATAGGCCCACTAGGAATATCCCATTGACTTAAACTTTGCCAAATAGCATTTGAAATCGTTTCAGGATAAAATCCTAAACATTTTTTATAAAGTGAAGGTGTCTCATAAATTGAATATGAATTTTTAGCACAGATTATTGCATAAAACCCATTAGGCTTTTGATTATATAATACTGTTCCTAATAATTTTTTTTGATTATTTTCACTTGCTTGGTAGCCAAGTATAATGGCTTTTAAACTGGCATTAAAATAATCAATTTGCTTAATATCATGAGGGTTTTCGTAAGCCTTACAAGCATTAATAAAGTTAGTAACCGCACTTGGTGAATGGCTACCATCAGCTAAAGTTAAAAACTGATTTAATATACTATCAGGTACATTATTAGTATCACACTCTGTAGGTGTTAACTCTAAACCTGGATTAACGCCTTGAGTAAAATTACTATTATAGACATCTAAATTTTCCCACAATGTTGTTGTAGCAGCTGCAGGTGAGACAAATAATACAGGGATATCTTTTCCATAGCCACCAAAGTAAGCTGCTACTGCATGATCTTGAGTATATTGTTGATATCTATTAACTCGAATTGGATTATAGGGTAAAGCTGGATTTAAGCCATAATCATATAAAGCAACTAAAGCAATGACATTCTGATACTGCTCACTTATTGAGGCTAATGCTTCTAAGTTTGCATCAAATATTGCAACTGCTTTATTACTTTGTTTAAGTTTAGCAGCTAAAGGTCCAATAAACTTTGTAATAACTGCTTCTGACATAGATGGGTTTTCTAAATCAAAAGATACTCCTGAAGCATTTGGATCATCATTAATTGCTTTAGCAATAATATCAGCTAATTGAACTAATTGTGTAGTATTTGCTGAATTTAATAATTGAGCACTTCCATTAATCATCGGCATAATAATACGATTTTGACTATAATTATCTAAGTTTCTATATAGTTTTGTTATCGTTAATCCACTGATACATTTACCTAATTGAGGCATACTCAATACACTTGATTTAATTAGTGGCAATGAATTGTAATTAAGTACATATTGATTCGTATTTAAGTCACAATTATCATTAATATTAGATAACCCTGATTTATGTAGCTGAACAATATTTGCAAAGTCAGGGAAAATATATAACGTTTTATTTTTACTTTTATAATATTGATTTACATCATCAATTAAACTTGAGTGACATTCTGATTTTTGACTATTACATAGCATATCTTGCGCTACATCATCTATAATCACTCCATTACCTTTTGGTAAAACTACCCCATCTGCCATCACAGCAAATGGTAATATAATAAATATCAAAAATACTAATAACTTATCCATTGATAATATACCTTATGAAATCACATATTAATTTAACTATAGTACAAAGTTTATTGCTTCTTTGATCATATTTAATTAACAACTTCGGCAAATATCTAGTGCAGTTATCCAAAATAATTTAAGTAATAGCCATACAAAAAAAGCCCAACTTAAATTAATCTGTTATTGTTTCCACAGAAACGAATTGACGGTTCTTCTCACCACCTTTATGAAATTTAATAACGCCATCAACTTTTGAATAAAGTGTATGATCTCGACCTAAGCCAACATTAACGCCATTGTGAAATTTAGTACCGCGTTGGCGAACAATAATCGAACCTGCTTTAACAAATTCACCACCAAAACGTTTAACACCTAAATACTTAGGGTTTGAATCACGACCATTACGGGTGCTACCACCTGCTTTTTTATGAGCCATTATAAATCTCCTTAGGCTTGAATTGATTTAATTTTAAGCGCTGTAAAATACTGACGATGACCTTGCTGCTTCATATGATGCTTACGGCGACGAAACTTAATAATTTTAATTTTCTTCGCTCTAGCTTGCTCAACAACTTCAGCAACGACTTTAGCACCCTCAATAAACGGTGCACCAACTTTAACTTCATCACCAGTAGAGCACATTAACACTTGATCAAACTCAATTGTCTCACCAATGCCTTTTTCAATTTTTTCTACTTTCAATGTATTACCTTCGGCAACTTTATATTGTTTACCACCGGTTTTAATTACTGCATACATCATGTATCTCCAAAACTTTTTTTCTATACGCTTTTAATGTCCACCATGACCGATATATCTCATACAAAATCATAGGGAAATAGGATTATATTGAAATTAGGCCCAAAAGACAAGTTTTGCTTATAATTAGTTAGCTATTTTAACTATTGATAGGTTAAATTTCCAATAACAGCATAATGATCAGATAGATCAGGTGCTTCTAACATTAATGATCTTAATGCTACAATCTCGGTTGATGAAGCATTTAAAAGTGGGCAAACATAACCATTAAAACATAATACATGATCTAATGTTTTTCTCTCACTACTTAAATTCATTGTATTGGTTATACCATCAAAACTAAAAGCTAATGTATTTTCTGAATAGCCTGCTGCTTGTTTTGCATCTAGCGCCATTAATAAATATTGATAATATGGATAGCGTATACTCGGCGATGTTATTTCACCAGCTGCTGATATACCACTATTTGCATTGACATCACCCGCTAAAACTAATGGTTCATCTGCTTTTAGATTTAAATTGGCAATCCATTGATTAAGTGCATTGACTTGTATTCGCCAGTGTAATGTTTGCTCTTCTTTATTTTCAGAATTAGAGTCAATACTTTGTAAATGTGCTGAAATGACATTATAAACTTTATTTTCTTTTTTAATTGCAGCAAATACAGCACCTTTATTTGAAATTGCCTCCCAACCATATGATTTAGGTAAGACAAAATATTGTGGTGGCTCTGCAAATGGATAGCGACTATAAATAATGACACCACCATTTAAAAGATTAATATGTTCAAAATCCCAACTACCAACAACATCTGTTTTATATTTAAAACCAACGCGCTTCATATGCTTATTTAAAATATAATACATAATTGGTGCAATATCTTCCTGAAAAACTACCACATCCGGATCATATTTAGCAATTTGATAGGGAATTAACCTTGCACGCTCATATGGGTGATTTAAATTCTGAGTTAAAGGTGAAATAGGAATATTAGGTAATAAATTCACATTATACGTCATTACTTTTAAACTAGATAACCCATAGCTTGTATTTACGTTAGCTAGGATTAAAGTTAATGTAGATATGAATATCAATCTTATCCATTGGTTTTTAAAAATTATACTCATTCGTTCACTCTCCTTGCTTTAAAATGAATAATAGTAGTTTATACATTCATTTAAAAAAGTGTTAATCATACATATAGCTAATTAATAGGTAATTCCTGTTGAAAATAAATAGAATTTTTGATTATCTAATTATTAAATACACTTTAATTTTTGGATTAACTAACTATGAAATACCCTATCGGTCGTTTAATAAAAATTCTAATCGCTATTACTTGTTTTTGTCTATTAACTGCCTCATTATTTGCTGATGAAAAAGCAACTACTGACACAGTCAAAAAAACGCCAACAGTCAATCTCAATAAGCCAATTGTTGTTGGTGATGATCAGTGGACAATCAACGTTAAACTACCTGCTAACTCAACAACAGGCTACCAGTGGTATCTAAAATCATACAATAGCACCCTTGTTCGTCCAAAATCGTACCGCTATGTTTTAAATAATGCAAAAGATACCAAACTTGTTGGTCAAGGTGGTAGTGCAGAATTTAAACTAACCATCTCAAAACGTTTTAAGACAGTACCACAAATGACACAGTTAACTTTCATCTATGCACGCCCATGGGATTTATCTGATCAAAGCTCAACTCAGGTAATTACTTTACTATCTAATTAAAAATTATTATTGTAGATATTGTGAAATGATTTTAGTTTCTTCATTTCTAAGCGTTAAAATATCACAACCTGTTTCAGTTACAAGGATAGTATGTTCAAATTGAGCAGATAACGATCTATCCTTAGTTATCACAGTCCAGCCATCATTTAGTTGTTTAATATCTCTTTTACCTAAATTTAGCATTGGTTCAATCGTAAATGTCATCCCTGCTTTAAGCTCAGTGCCTTTGCCTTTTTTACCAAAATGTGTAATTTGTGGCTCCTCCCACATCTGATAGCCTATGCCGTGACCACAAAATTCCTCAACAACACTTAAGTTATGTTTATGTGCAAATGTCTCAATAACATAACCGATATCCCCTGTGGTATTACCAGGTTTTACAACTGATATACCTTGATATAAAGCTTGTTGGGTTAAATTGATTAAGCGTATTGCATGTGATGCTACTCTATCACCAACTAAATACATTTTACTGGTATCACCAATCATACCATCCTTTTTAACCGTAACATCGATATTAATAATATCGCCATTTTTAAGCTTCTTATCTGATGGAATACCATGACAAATAACATGATTAATAGACGTACAAATACATCCTGGAAAACCATGATGATTCAATGTAGAAGGTATTGCCTTAAGTTCATTAACAATATATTGATGACAGATTACATCTAACTGTTTTGTAGTTACCCCAACTGTAATATGATCTTCAATCATTTCTAGAACTTTAGCAGCTAATCGAGAAGCTACTTTCATTCGCTTAATTTCATTACTATCTTTAATCTTAATCACTTATTAGTGCCTCTTTTTCTTTAAAGAGTAATCGTATTATTTCTCTATAAGTTAACTCTGGATTCATTTCAGCCATTTCACCAATTTTAAGCCAATGCTCACTTTGTTGGTTAATCGAGCGATCCATCACAGATGCCATTTCTTTGACTTTTGTATGTAAGTTATCTGAAATTTTAACAATGCCCATACTTATTGCCTTTTGTATATGTTTTGCTATATATCATATATAAATAATCAATTATTGCAATCAATTTTCTTTGCCATCATTAACCTACTTAACCCAATTAAATTATGTTATGATACAGTCACTTTAAGACTTAAAAAATTAATAGACATGGCAAATAAATCCTATCTTTTCTATGATTTAGAAACGACTGGTCTGGATGTTTCTTTTGACCAAGTTGTACAATTTGCAGCAATTTTAACGGATGAAAATTTGAATGAATTAAAGCGCTATAACTTTCTTATTCGTTTAAATCCAGATACCATTCCTTCAGCATATGCGCAAATAACCCACCAAATTTCGATTAATCAAGCCAATTCAAATGGCCTTAATGAATATGATGCAATCAAAAAAATACATCATCTTCTTAACCGCCCTAATACCATAAGCCTTGGTTATAATACACTTGGATTTGATGATGAATTTTTAAGATTCTCATTTTATCGTAACTTGCTTGATCCATATACGCATCAATATAAAGATGGCTGTCGACGTATGGATATTTATCCTATGACCATTATGTATTATTTGCATGATGAAAAACGTCTTAAATGGCCTAAAAATAATGATGGCCACATAAGCTTTAAGCTTGAAGATTTAAATAATGAAAATCAACTTGTCGCTGATGGACGTGCCCATGATGCCTTAACCGATGTTGAAGTAACCTTAGAACTTGCAAGAATATTAAAGCAAAATCAACCTATGTGGCAATATCTTGAAAATTTATTTATCAAACAAAATGACCAACAACAATTAGATAAACTAAATCATACCATCACCATTAATAATACGGCATATAGCCAAGGCCTTTTAACCAATGGAAAATTTGGTGCTAGAAATCAATATCAGTCACTTGGTTTATTGCTTGGTCAGCATCAGTATTATAAAAATCAAAGTGTCTGGCTTCGTTTAGATCTTGATCATTTTCCAGAAGCAATTAATCAATTTTTAACACAACAAAACCTTAATGAAGAAAATCAACAATTAATCACTGATAATTTTCATGAAAAACTAGCATTACCCTATGTTAATAAAAAGTTAGGTGAAACACCTTTTCTCTTACCATTATTAGATCGATTTACTGATAAATTAAGCACTAAAAAGATAGAAAATATAGAAAAAAATATAGAATGGTTACAACAAAATATATCGATATTTGGGCAAATCAAAAATCATTTACTTAACTATCAATATCCTACTTATGAGCATGTTGATAGCCAAAGTGCATTATATGTCGATGGGTTTTTAAAACCATTTGAAAAGGATCAGTGTAATCTCTTTCATCAAAAAAAGCTTGATGAAAAATCAAAAATGCTTAATCAACTTCATGGCAACTTAAAAACACGTGCTTTGAGAGTTATTGGTAGGGTTAAACCAGAATTACTAAACCCACATGAACTTGAAACTTTTCAGCAATACCTTGAGAGTATTATTGAATATGAACCATCTAAACGACCACTAAACTTTCGTGGTCAATATGCCAGGGGCCTTGATGAAGTCTATAATGAAATTAATATACTTAGAGATGAAAATAATTTAACTGATAAGCAAATACAACTACTAGATGAGTTAAGTAGCTATCTTAATATTTAAGGAATGAATAATGAAACCATCTTTTAGAAAGCGCTCAATGGGATTAACCCATGCTTTAATAGCCGTATTTTATTTAACAAACCCTACTGCAACTGCTAATACACAACCTAAATACCAGGCTGTTAATTTCAATCAACTACCTGGCTGGAGTCATGGCGATCAATCTAATACAATTACTGCACTTAAAGCATCATGCAAAAAAATGCTTAATGCTAAATCAATTTCAACAAATGATAAAACATGGGATAAAGCTTGCCAGTCAATTATTAAGCTACCCAAAAAATTATCTAATCAACAAGCTCGCCAAAGCTTAACACAGTTTTTTACACCGTATCAGGTTACTTTCAAAGGCTCAAATAATGGCTTATTTACTGGCTATTATGAGCCCTTGTTTAAAGGCAGCCCCACAAAAACTAATTATTATAAAATTCCTATTTATAAACGCCCTAAAGACCTTGTGGTTCGTAAAAAGCAATCAGGGAAATACCAATATGGCAGAGTCGTTAATGGAAAGTTTCAACGCTACTATTCCAGAGAAGAAATCGCCAAAAATAATTATTTTACTAAAAATGATATCATCGCTTGGGTACATAGCCGAGTCGATAGAACATTTTTACAAATTCAAGGCTCAGGACGAATCGAATTTCCAAATGGTTCAAATATATTAGTTAGCTATAATGGTCAAAATGGCTGGCCTTATCGTCCAATTGGTCGATATTTAGTACAACAAGGTGAGCTAACTACCAAAACTGTTTCTATGCAAAGTATTCGAAAATGGTTAGATCAACACCCTAATCGTGTCAATGAAGTATTAAATTATGACCCATCATTTGTCTTTTTTAAAGTTATGGGTCACGGCAATTTAATTGGCGCTGAAGGCACATCTTTAACACCAGGCTATTCAATTGCTGTTGACTGGCGTTATATTGACTATGGCACGCCTATTTGGCTTAATTCCTATTATCCAACACCAAAAGGCAATCAAACCTTAAACAGATTATTAATTGCTCAAGATACCGGTGGTGCAATACGAGGCCCAATACGAGGCGATATATTCTGGGGAAGTTCTGCTAATGCAGAATACACTGCAGGCCATATGAAATCTCAAGGCAAAATCTGGGTTTTACTACCCAAAGGCTATGAAATCTAATAAAAACGCCTTTCACCTTCAGGTCTTGTTTTAAAGCGACGATGTTGCCATAAATACTGATCTGGATATTGCTTGATCACTTTTTCTAAGTGTTGGTTATATCTTAATGCATCTTGATAATCATCGCCTGAAGCAAAATGCTCATCATATTCATCTAAGACGCCAATATAGCCTGAATAATCTTCTTTACGTCTAAAATGCCCCATTGCCATGACTGCATTACTTTTTTTAACAAGCCATGAAGTTGCTATTAATGTGGCAGCCGGTATATTAAAAAATGGCACAAAAATACTACGCTCATTACCTAAATCTTGATCAGGCGCATACCAAAGCGTCTCACCTCTTTTTAAAACCTTTAAAATACCACGTACATCTTTTCGTTCTACACCTTGACTATATTTTGCACGTGATGAAGACATAATATATTCAAAAAATGGATTTTTATGTTTCTGATAGACTAAGTTTAACCCCGGATAACACATCCCAACATGGCGACCAATCACCTCCATACACGTAAAGTGCCCACCCATAATGATCACTGGTTTATTTTCTTTATAATAACTTTCAAACTGCTCAAAATTAACTAAGGTAAATGGGATTCGCTTAAAACGCCAATCAGGTAAAAACCAGGCCATTAAGGTTTCTATGGCACTCATGCCAATCGACTCAAATGATTTTTTTGCTAACTTTTCAATTTCATCATCATTTTTTTCAGGAAAGCATAATTTTAAATTGATTCTAGTTATGTTTTTTCGTCTTTTTAAAAATGGATAAGCCACTCTTGCTAAAAGACGTCCTAAAGCTAAGGCAACTTTAAAAGGCAATATAAGAATGATCGTTTTTGCTAAAAAAACTAACAACCAACTAAACCAATAACGTGGATGATAAAGTGATTTAGTCTTGGTGTTCTTTTTACTCATAGTTGATGTGCCATAATACTAAAATAGCCACTATTAACCCACATATGAACCGCAATACTGACAAAATAACCAATTAATATAACCCATGACCATTTTAAATGACCAATAAAGGTATACTTACCTTTTGACTGTCCCATCACTGCAACACCAGCAGCAGAACCAATTGATAATAAACTTCCTCCCACACCTGCTGTAAGCGTTACTAATAACCACTGACCAGCTGACATATCTGGATTCATTGTTAAAACAGCGTACATCACAGGGATATTATCAATAATTGCAGATAAAATACCGACAAAAGCATTCGCTTGTGTTTGAACATCCATTAATGATGGTAGTATTAAAGGCGCATTTTGATAAATATAATCTGATAAAATAGCTAAATAGCCAAGCGTTGCTAAACCTTGAACAGCCAATAAAATTCCATAGAAAAATAACAGAGTATCCCACTCAGCATTGGCAATTTTTCTAAAAATCTCAAAACGTCCATTATCTGACTGATTTTTAGGATGCGCATGCTTAAACTCTCTTAAATAATAACTAAAGAACATTAAATAAGATAAGCCTGTCATCATACCTACCGCCGGTGGCAGATGAAAAAAGTTCTCAAAACTAACAGCTGTGGTGATTGTTAACAAAAATAAAATGATAACCCGTTTAGCACCAAGCTTTAGTTTTACATCCTCTCTTGCAATTTGTGGTTTTTCTTTAGGAACAAAGAAGTGAAATATAACAGCTGGTATAATAAAATTAACAGCAGACGGCAAGAATAAAGTAAAGAAATATTTAAATGGAATAATACCACTTTGCCAAACCATTAAAGTTGTAATATCACCAAAAGGACTAAAAGCACCCCCCGCATTTGCTGCAACAACAATATTAACACAGCTAAGTGACACAAAACGACGATTTGTACCACCAATTGCCATAACTACTGAACACATCACCAATGCTGTAGTTAAATTATCTGCAATGGGGGATAAGAAAAAGGCAACAATACCGGTTAACCAGAATACACCGCGATAACCAAAACCACAATTAATTAGAAACGCCCTTAATACTCTAAATACATTGCGCTCTTCCATAACATTAATATACGTCATCGCTGTTAATAAGAATAAAAATAACTCACCATATTCTAATAAGGCGTGTTCTAAGTTAGTTTGTACAATATCACTTTGGTTTTTGCTAACGGCAACAATTGCAACAACAATCCATATAAGGCCCGCACCTAGTATCACAGGCTTGGACTTTTTTAAATGTGTAACTTCTTCAATCATCACCAATAAATAAGTTAAAACAAAAATTACTAGTGCAACAATTGCCCAATGACTAGATAGTGCATCTAAATGCGCTTGACCAACTGGTGCAGATGCTGCAAATAATGAAGCTGGAATAAGTAGAATTCCAAACACCATGATAATTAAAGACAATAATTTTTGTTTCTGTTTCATCTATCAATAATCCTAATTTTTTAGCTCAAACCTTGTTTGACGATACAATTACCTCTAATTATACTACGAGATAGTGATGACAAATTGCAAATGGTAAATAGAAATGAATTATTTAGTCCTTTTTATTGGTGGTGGTTTAGGTACACTTTGTCGCTATTTAGTTTATCAGTGTTATAATCGTTTAGAAATTATTTTTCCACTCGGCACAATTACAGTTAATATAGCGGGTTCATTTATTATTGGATTTCTCTCTGTACTACTAATACAAAAACTTCATCTACACCAATTATATCAAAATTTGATATTAACCGGTTTTTTAGGTGGTTTTACAACTTTTTCAACCTTCAGCCTTGATACATTAAGCCTTATGCAACAAGGATATTATATGCGTGCACTTATTTATATCTTATTATCACTTGCTCTAGGTATCATAGCCGTTACAATTGGCTATGTTTTAGCGAAAAATATTTAACATCTTATACGTGACTTCTTTTAATATTTGGATTACACTGGCTAACTTTTAAACTAAAAATATCAAAATATTTTTAGTTTAGCATTTGATTTATGATTAATAAATATAGATTAGGGTAGCAAAAGTAAAGATGATTAACTCTATTAAACATTTTTTAATGCCATTTGGTGGTAAATACCATATTGATTTTTTATCTGGGTTAACGGTCGCATTAGCACTTATTCCTGAAGCCATTGCTTTTGCTTTAGTGGCCCATGTTTCACCTTTAGTTGGGCTTTATGCTGCATTTTTTATGTGTTTAATTACGGCTATTTTTGGTGGTAGGCCTGGTATGATTTCTGGTGCAACTGGTTCTATGGCCATTGTGATGGTTGCATTAGTCAGCCAACATGGCATCAATTATCTATTTGCAACCATTATCTTAACTGGAATTATACAGATTTTAATTGGTGTATTAAAATTAGGCAAACTCATTCGTATGATGCCTAAGTCAGTTATGGTTGGCTTTGTTAATGGACTTGCCATTGTTATTTTCTTAGCACAATTAGAGCAATTTAAAATAGGGCCCGTTGATCATAGAGTTTGGTTAGAAGGTTCTACATTATATATCATGATTGCTTTAGTAATCTTAGCAATGCTAATTACTCAATATTTACCAAAACTCACTAAATCAATTCCTTCAGCATTAACTGCAATTATTGTTGTTACACTCATTGCACATCTTAGTGGTTTAGATATTCGAGTCGTTAAAGACATGATGCAAGGCACTAGCCTTAGTGCAGGACTACCTGAATTTAGCATTCCAAGTATTCCATTTAACCTTGAAACCTTAAAAATTATTTTTCCCTATGCTGTTATTTTAGCCATCATTGGTTTGTCTGAATCATTAATGACCTTAGCATTAATTGATGAGCAAACCAAAACCCGAGGTCATGGTAATCGTGAATGCATTGCCCAAGGTTCTGCAAATATTGTTTGTGGATTTTTTAAAAGCATGGGTGGCTGTGCAATGATTGGCCAAAGTATGATTAATATCACATCAGGTGGTCGAGGTCGTTTATCTGGTATTACCGCAGGCATCTTTTTAATTATTTTCATTGTTGTAGCCTGGCCATTAATTCAAATGATTCCTTTAGCTGCATTAGTTGGCGTTATGTTTATGGTCGTAATTAAAACATTTGAGTGGGCAACTTTTAAATTTATTCGAAAAATTCCATTACATGATGCATTAATTATTATTACTGTGACAATCGTTACGGTATTAAGCGATCTTGCTATTGCTGTTATTGTTGGTGTTATTATGGCCTCACTTGTCTTTGCCTGGGAAAGTGCTAAAAATATTTATACCGAAGAAAAAATTAATAATGATGATAATGGTGAAAAACAAAAAGAATATATTTTGCATGGACCTTTATTTTTTGGTTCAACCACACACTTTAAAACCTTATTTAAATATGATGAAGATCCTAGTGAAGTCATTATTGATTTTAAATACTCACGTGTCTGTGATCACTCTGCAATCGATGCAATTAATAGTATTGCAGATACTTATACCAATTTAGGTAAAAATCTACATCTTAGACATCTAAGTTCAGAATGTTTAGAGCTTTTAGGTAAAGCCAAAAACCTTGTTGAAGTCAATGTATTAGAGGATCCAGATTATCATATCGCTTCTGATAAGCTTGGGTAATTTATTCACATTTTTTATCTGTTTCTTTCAGCCCAGGAAACTCCTTATAAAATGAAGGCGGTAAGATATCAATTTTTAACTTTTTAGCTGCATATAAGACTAAGGGTAAGGTTACAACTGTACCTGGAATTAAGCATAATGCACCTAAGCCCGCAGCTTTTAACAACTCACGAAACTTTTTGTTTGCTTGGTTCATATCTTCAGAACTTGCATGACCAAGCATATATTTGCCATAAATTTCAAGTACTTCTTTACTATTTTCACTTTCATTAACAAAGATGTTTTTTATTTTCAATAGCGTTGATTTTGCTGATAATCCTACCGAACGAATATGTTCAATAATATTTATATTAGGTTTCATATCTAACCATCTAAAAGTAATTACTTTACCCTTCTAGTTTAATGGCAGTCACTTTTAAATAGCAAGTTACATTTTATTGTATAAATATAGCTTATTAATATCATATTTAAAATATATTTTATTTATTTAAAAGCGCTTTGATATAATAAGCTTATTGAACAAATAACAATAAAACTGTAAGTATTAAGAGGGTCGTCGAATGAAAAATACAAAAAAAGCTTATATTAATGGTCAATGGGTTGATTCAATTACACAAGAGACATTTGAAGTTATTAATCCTTCAACTTTAGAAGTAATCGCTCAGGTAGCAGATTGTAATGAACAAGACACAAAAAAAGCAGTTGATGCCGCATCAGAAGCATTTAAAATTTGGTCTGTAACACCTGCTAAAATTCGTGCTCAGTATTTAAAAAAAGCTGAAAAGTTAATGCTTGAACAGGTTGATGAAATCGCAAAAATACTCAGCCTTGAAAATGGTAAACCTTATGAAGAAGCGAAACAAGAAGTTATTTTTTCAAGTGGTTATTTAGGCTTCTTTGCTGAACAAGCAAGAAATATTACAGGTAAAACGATTCCTTCACCATTTACACACAAACGCTTACGTACTGAATATTCACCGCTTGGTGTAGTTGGTGCTTTTACGCCATGGAATTTTCCAGCTAATATGATTACAAGAAAAATTGCCCCAGCATTAGCTGCTGGGTGTACCGTTGTCTTAAAACCAGCACCTGATACGCCATTAACTGCATTATATTTAGCGAAAATTTTTGATCAAGCAGGTTTTCCAAAAGGCATATTTAATATTATCCCTGCTTTAGATCCTCGCCCTATTTCAGAGACGATGCTTGCTGATAGACGTGTAAAAATGATTGGCTTTACTGGTTCAACTGCCGTTGGCAAAATGTTAATGGCTAAAAGTGCTGAGCAACTTAAACGACTATCTCTTGAATTAGGTGGCAATGCACCTGCAATTATATTACCTGATGTGGATATTGAAAAGGCAATAGATCGTACTTTAGCCATTAAATATTTACGTGTTGGCGGTGAATCTTGTATCTGTGCAAATAGAATTTTTGTTCATAGTAGTATCTATGATAAGTTTGTTGAAAAGTTCACAGAAAAAGTCAAAGCTTTAATTGTTGGTGATGCATTTACTCAAGGTGCACAAGTTGGCCCATTAATTAATCAAGCAGCCTTAAAACGAGTGAGTAAACTAGTTGATGATACAGTTAAACTCGGTGGTAACGTATTAACTGGTGGTAAAGCATATAACGACGCTAACTTAAATGGCCACTTTTATGAGCCTACTGTAATTGTTAATTGCCAAGATGACTGGCCTATTGCTCAAAATGAAACTTTTGGCCCAGTGGCTCCGATTTTTAAATATGACACAATTGATGAAGTCATTGAGCGCGCTAATAATACAGTTTATGGTTTAGCAGCTTATATCTTTGGCAAAGATATTAACCAAGTCAATCATGTATCCGAAAGTTTAGAATTTGGTTTTATTGGTATTAATGATGGTGATGGATATAGTCATGAAATACCTGTCGGTGGCTTTAAAGAAAGTGGCATTGGTCGTGAAGGCGGTAAAGAAGGTGTTATTGAGTATATGGAAGTTAAATCCATTCTCACAAACTTAGATTAACTTTCTTTTAATATACAATCACTTACTCCCAATAAATATACTACATAGCATCATAAAACTAACCATTAGTGCTAATATAATTAAAGAAATCAGATGACTGATATAATTACTAATTAAAGCGCCAGTAATTGCACCAATGACAAAACCAATAAAAACAATTAAAGGATTTAGCACTAATTTTAAATTCTCTCTACTAACATACGCTTTTGCAATTGCTTGCCCCAAACTTACCAATGTTCCAGAAATATAAGTTTTAACCAATAAGCTATTTTCTTTATATAATGAAGTATTATGTAATCCCATTGCAAAAGAAAAAATAGGTAAAAAGAAAAATTTTGAGCCACCTAAAAAGACAAATATAATCACTAACCACAATGCTATACTTTCAAGCAATAACACAATAAAAGTGAATCGCTTTTTAACCTTATGTCGAACTATCTCTCCTATAATTACACCGAAAACAAAACCTGTAATTACCACTATCATTGTTAAAGTAATAATTAAATTATTTTGAACCAGAGCAACCATTAATTGTGTGCTATTACCACTCATAAATGAAACAAACACATGTGCAACAATTAAAAATCCTGCTGTATCAGCCCAGCCAGCAACAGCAGTAAAAATAAATTGTACTATAAGGTTGGTAATTAAATCATTTCTAAACAATGTAATTCCTTTTACCTTGTAAGGATAAGCTAACCTAAGTCACGTTACAGTATTAATTTAAACTGGCTGCCTGATAAGAACCTAGTACTCTTAGTAAAGGTGTTTGAGCCTTTACTGCATTCAGTGCTTCTGCAATTAATGGCTGATTTTCATTACCCATAATATCGACTAAAAACATATATCGCCAAGGTCCTTCCCTAGATGGTCGTGATTCAATTTTTGACATATTAATATAACGTGATGCAAATTCTTCTAATACTTTAACCAATGCTTGAGGTTGATGCTCTACTAAAAATGCAATCGATGTTTTGTAAATACCATGTTCATTAAACGGTATCGTATCATTGCCTAATACAAAAAAACGCGTAAAGTTAAATTCTTCATCTTCAAAATCACCTTTTAAAATCTCTAAATTATAAGTCTCAGCCGATAAGTGTGATGCAATTGCGCAAGCTGTTTCATCTCGACTTTCAGAAATAAATTTTGCAGCGCCTGCTGTATCATAGTACGGTTCAGGCTTTAGGCCATGTTTTAATATATTATCATGACACTGCGCTAATGCTTGAGGATGTGACAATACGGTTTTAACATCATCAATACTAACGCCTGGCAATGCCAATAGATTATGCTCAATTCTTAATATTACTTCAGCTTGAATAGACAATGAATGCTTTAATAATTCATCATATGCTTGAATTACTGAACCTGCTAATGAGTTCTCAACTGGTAATATTCCATGCGTTGCATGCCCTTTAGTCACCATATCAAATACCTCAGCAAAGCTCTCACAGGGTAAGCCCTCAACGTCATTGCCAAAATAATGTCTTAATGCTTCCTCTGAATAAGCACCATGCGCACCTTGAAATGCTATCAATTTATCTATCATGAATTTGCCTCGAGTTTTTTTTCTATTAGACAATCTGTAACTGTATACTCCTGATAATATAGTCCCATCATTCGATTAAAGTGATCTATCAAATTTTGGCACTTTAGAGTAAACGCTTTTAATGGATAATTCCAAGTAACACAAATAATAGAACAAATAAAGGCATACAAACAGTGATCCATTAATGTTGGCACACTACCAAAACAAAAATCACGCCCACCTAAAAAATCTGCAACACTTCTGATATCATCTTGAGCTAATGCATATAAATCTGCTTTATTATGACGTCCCATACCTTGAGATTGCAGGCTTTTTTCAATATTTTTTCTAACACCTGAGAAAATTAATTTAAATGCAAGTTTTGATAATCCCATGGCTTCTTGTATTTTATCAGCCCAAATAGCAGTACCTTTATCATCAATCCATCTTGAATATAGTATTACCCAGTATAAATGCTCTTCCATTAAACGAATGAAAGCTAAAGAAATTGCTTTTTCAGTCGTAGATAAACTAGCTTGCATTGGTGATTGTGCTTGAGCTTCTAATTTTGAGATAATTAAACCACTATCTGCGATAATTTTACCATTTATATCAACAAATGGTATTTTACCCGTTGGTGACTTTCTTGGGTCAAAGGTCTCTATTAATTGATAAGATATATCCATTGCCTTTAGATAGCTTTCCAACTTCATACTAAATGGGCTGATACTTGGCATATTATCAACGCGTGGAAACTGATACAGTTTCATTATAATTTATCCTTTTTCTGTTCCGAACGAGGACGAAATACAATAACATTATCTTCTTTCATACTCGCATCAGATAAATTAGATTTATCCTTAAATAAACGTTCTGTATGATCAATGGCTTTATCTTCAAGATAGACATCTTTCAATAAGTTACCATTAAATATAATAACACCATAAATTCGCTCTATTCCTTCGCTACTACATGCAAATTGATAAATACGTACCATAATACGTTTGCCTGATAAACTCTTACTCATATACCATGACTTTAAAACAACAGAATCATCTAAAAATTGTAAGTTATGTTTATGGCAATAGCTTCTGGCAACATTAACCGCATACTCACGTCTTTTTGCACTTTTTAGCCAAATCAAAGCGATGACAATGACTAGTAAAATGATAATTAAAGTTAAATACCACATGTATTTTTTAAACTTGTTTATTCGTTAGCATAGTTGTTTTGGTTATCATAACGTGTATGTTATGATATGCCAATGAAATTTAGTAAAGGATGTGTTAATTAGATGTTAAAGCACTTACGTTATTTTTATGGGTCGTTTTTTGTCACCCTAGTCGGTATCATTGCTGCGATCTATTATGTTGAACGCCCTACATTGCTTGTGCTTTATCTTGTTGTTATTTTAGCGATATTAGAGATATCTTTAAGCTTTGATAACGCGGTAATTAATGCCAAAGTATTAGAGCAAATGCCTCCTTTATGGCAAAAGCTATTTATATGGATTGGACTACCAATTGCCGTTTTTGGTATGCGTCTTGTTTTCCCAATTATATTAGTTAATCTGACAACCACTATGTCATTAACGAAAGTCATTGATGCAGCGCTTAATCATCCAGCTGTATACCAACAAGCTCTAGAAGAAGGCTTTCCTATGATCTCTAGCTTTGGTGCTGCATTTTTATTAATGGTGTTTATCCGCTTTTTACTCTCTGATCATGAATATAAGTGGATTAAACCAATTGAAAATAGTTTTATTATTAATTACCTTCGCCGTGTTAAAGGCGCAAGTATTACTATTGCTGTTATTATTGGTATTATTTTATGCGCTATATCTTACCTTGATGGCTTAGATATTTATCGAATTATGATGGCTTATCTTATTGGTATTATTGTACATGAAGCACTTCATGTCATTAATCATTTAGTTGGTGGCAATGTGACAGAAGGTGCAATGCGTAATGGTTTAGCTGGATTTATCTATCTTGAAGTTTTAGATGCTTCTTTTAGCTTCGATGGGGTTATCGGTGCATTTGCTATTTCTACAAACATTATTATTATTATGATTGGTTTAGGCATTGGTGCTATGTTTGTGCGCTCTTTAACACTTTATCTTGTTGCCCATAAAACCTTAAGTCGTTTTCGCTACCTTGAACATGGTGCTCATTATGCCATTGGCTTTTTAGCTGTTATCATGCTAATTAAAATCTTTATGCATGTCCCTGAATGGTTAACAGGCCTTGTTGGTATTGGCTTTATTATTATTGCTGTTATTCACTCTTGTAAGAAAATTCCATCTCAATCTTAACCATTAAACTCTATCTGAACCTGCTTTTGACTATGGCTTGTTTGTTCTGAAAAATGCGAAGGCGCATGAGCTGATTTGACACAATTAGAATGCTTATGATTAAGTATCGCTTCACACTTACCAAGCTGACTTTCTAAATATTGAATATTTTTTCCCTGATTTTCAAAAGCTACAGGATTATAAAATTTCATATTGACAAAACATAGCATAAGAATTTTAGCACAATCACACAAAAAATTAAACATAACTTGCTGATTTTAATATCAGTAGTACAATTTTTTCATGTCTTTATACTCCGCAATTACTACTTTCAACATAAATACTAAAGGAAATTTCATGCCTACAATTAACGAAAGGACAGAGAAATTTAAAAATCAATTAAAACAGTTACATGCCATGATTAAAGATAATAAATTAACTGATAAACAAAAAAAGACAATTGAAAATATAATTGATTCGTCAATTACTAATTTTCTTCAAACGACTGAAAAAAATGACATGTCTGAGTTAGATTATTATCTTCTTGACACAACATGGCCAATTAATCAGAATTTAGAAGCAAACTCATTAATCAACAAGCTAACTGCCACTTTAGTATATGCTGCATTAATACACAATAATGGAAAAAAATGCATAAGCGAGCTTGCAGGATTAAAAAAACAAGAAACACCTAAAATCAGTAAACTGTTTGAATCTCTTGAAAATACTATCAATAACATCTTAATTAATGACAAAGACATCTCAGTGATAGTTAATCACTACTGTGACACTCCTCAAAAACAACCAAAAATTATAAACCCGATAAGAAATATTATTGCAGACTATTCAATGGATATGAAAGACACTACAGTCAAATCTGGTATAGAACTCTAATCATTTAATCTCAACTAATACTTCTCTAAACCTTGTCGTACCAATATTTTTTGCTGAATGAGTCTCACCTGCTTCTAACCAATAAGCCCCACCAACTTCAGTTTCTATAATTTCTTTTTCTCCATCTTGGCTAATCAACTCTAGTGGAGCAGCTTCATAAACATAAACCAAATATGGTAGGCGGTGATAGTGTTCTGGAAAAATTTCTCCTGGCTCAAGCGTCATTTCCCAAACACGGATCTTTTCATTTTCAAATATAATTTTTGTTGCAACTTTTTCAGAAATCATAATCAATTACCTCACAAAATAATACTAAGTATTATCTTAAAAGTATACCAATAGTAAAACTGAAAAATAAAAAAATAATTTTGGTGCGGAAGGAGAGACTCGAACTCTCACGGGGGTTACCCGCTGGAACCTAAATCCAGTGCGTCTACCAATTTCGCCACTTCCGCGTATTTGGGGTGATCGATGGGACTTGAACCCACGACAACCGGAATCACAATCCGGGGCTCTACCAACTGAGCTACGACCACCATCGTATCTTTATAGATGGCACGCCCGGCAGGATTCGAACCTGCTACCCTCGGCTTAGAAGGCCGATGCTCTATCCAGATGAGCTACGGGCGCATTGTTATTCTGCCGTTAAAGCCTTAACTAAAAAGACTTTAGATTGGTCGGAGCAGAGGGATTTGAACCCCCGACCCTCTGTACCCAAAACAGATGCGCTACCAAGCTGCGCTATGCTCCGCCAACGAAGCGTAATCTTACGCGCTCTGCTTGCGCTTGTCAATAAGCTTAAGGCGCATTTTTTAAAGAATTTTTTTGCGCTTCCAATAATTGGATAATTTTTTGATTTTGATTGATGATTCGTTGATTCTGAAGAATAACCATCTGGTTTTGACGAGCTTGGATAGCATTTAATAATAAGGTAACTTGTGCCACATCCACTTTTTTACCTTTTAGCTCTTTTTCTAAATTGACAAGCCCACCCTTAAAGCCTTTTAAAGCCTCAACAATAATTTGATTCGATGTATATTTTTCTACTTGGTATTGTGCATCAGGCTCAAATTTTGGTTGTGGTGTTGGTAATTTTGTTTCTGATGCAAAACTTACTGAACTAAAGGCTAAAACGATAAGCCCTAATACTAGTTTTTTTGTTTGTTTCATTATAATGCTCCCCTAGTTGCTCTATTTTTAATATTAACCTTACTCAAGCTCTAAATTATTTAAAACATTTTGTGTTTGATTCAATCGGTAATTTTTAATTGCTTCTTTAATATCCGAATATGAATTTGACAATATACTAGCGCTTAATAATGCTGCATTTACTGCACCTGCCTTACCAATTGCCAATGTCCCAACTGGAATACCTGCAGGCATTTGCACAATAGATAATAAAGAATCCTGACCACTTAATGCTTTTGACTGAATTGGCACCCCCAATACAGGTAAATGTGTTTTAGCGGCCAACATCCCTGGTAAATGAGCGGCACCCCCAGCACCTGCAATAATGATTTCTATACCTTTATTTTCTGCATTTTCAGCATAATCAAATAACAAATCTGGTGTTCTATGTGCTGATACAACTTGCACTTGATACTCAATGCCTAATGCTTTTAACGTCTCTGTTGTATGCTTCATCGTCTCCCAGTCAGATTGAGAACCCATGACAACACCAACTAATGCTTTTTGCTCACTCACAAGTATTTCCTATTTTAAATTATATTTACAACGCACATTATCATATTTTAGTATTATTGCAAGCATTTGCTGCAATTAATTTGGCTATATTACAGCCAAAGCTTATGATATACTCTCAAAGCTAGTAATTTTAAGTAATAGAAGGAATATTAATTGATGTTTACTCCTAACGTTATTTTTGCAATTGTCATTGTCATTGCAATTGCATTTGTTATTGTATTCGCTGTTAGAGTTGTACCTCAAGGTTTTGAGTGTGTTGTTGAGCGCTTTGGCCGCTATCAAAAAACACTAAAGCCCGGCTTAAATATAATTATTCCAATTATGGATCGAGTTGCGAACAAAATGAATATGAAAGAATGTGTACTGAATGTCTCTCGACAAGAAATTATCAGTAAAGATAATGCTAGTGTCGAAGTTGATGGTGTTGCTTTCTTTCAAGTATTAGATGCCAAACGTGCAACTTATACGATTAACAATCTTGTTTTCGCCCTTGACAATCTAATTATCACGAACATCCGTACCGTTCTAGGTGCTATGGATTTAGATGAAATGCTTTCCAATCGTGATGCTATTAATGCAAAGCTATTACGTGTATTAGATGAAGCAACTGATCCATGGGGTGTAAAAATTGTTCGTGTAGAAATCCGTGATATTCAACCACCTAAAGACCTACTAGATTCTATGGCAAAACAAATGAAAGCCGAACGGGAAAAACGTGCTGAAATTTTAAAAGCCGAAGGCATAAAGCAATCTAATATTTTACAGGCTGAAGGACAAAAACAATCTGAAATTTTAAAAGCTGAAGGCGAAAAGCGCTCACTTGAATTAAATGCTGAAGGTGAAAAGGCAGCTCAGTATAGACAAGCAGAAGCTAATGAACGTTTAGCTGAAGCAGAAGCCGCAGCGACAGGATATGTATCAAAAGCCATTAGCGAAGGTCGTCTTGAAGCAATTCAATTTTTTATTGCTCAAGATTATATTAAAGCTTTAGGTAATATTGCATCTGCTGATAATTCAAAAACCATCATGATGCCGGTTGATTCTAGTGGTATTATTGGCTCTGTCGGTGGCATTAGCGAACTTTTAAAACAAATTAATCTACAATCTAATGTAACGAACATCACAAAATAATATAGGATTAACATATGATATTTTGGCACTGGCTAATCTTAGGCGGCATATTTTTAATCGTTGAATTATTATCATTTACAGCCTTTTTCTTATTTTTTGCTATCGCATCGGTTGTAATGGCTGTAATTACTTGGATTTATCCAGGTCTTGATACTTGGGCTCAGGTTATTATTGCGGCCATTTTAGCTATCATTAGCTGTTTAATTTGGTATAAAATTTATCGTAGCTATAAAATGAGCAAACAAAATAAAGCTGCCCTAAATTTAAATGTCCGCTTAAGTCAATATGTTGGCAAAGAAGCAACACTACTAACGGATGTTACCAATGGCTATGCTAAAGCTAAAATTGGTGATACTCAATGGCGTGTTGAAGTCAATGCGTCATTAAAATCAGGAAATCGCGTTATGATTACTGCTTTTGATTCAACAACACTAAAAGCCAAGCCACTTGATAAAGATATCCAAAATAACCGATAATTTCATTTTAAATTTGCTTTTTGAGCTTTTCAATTGATTAAATTTTATAAATCAGTACAATTTAGCTACATTTTAAGTAAGAGCAATCAATTTAACAACTTATTATCAATTTTTATAGATTAAGGCATATCCTTATGGTAGATAAATTACGCAATATTGCCATTATTGCCCATGTTGATCATGGTAAAACAACATTAGTCGATAAACTATTACAACAGTCTGGCACGTTAAATACACGCAATCAACCCGTTGAACGTGTAATGGATTCCAATGATCTTGAAAAAGAACGTGGTATTACTATTCTAGCTAAAAATACAGCCATTCAATGGGGTGAATATCATATTAACATTGTTGACACCCCAGGACATGCTGACTTTGGTGGTGAAGTTGAACGTATTTTATCAATGGTTGACTCTGTTTTACTATTGGTAGATGCGGTTGATGGCCCTATGCCACAAACACGATTTGTTACTAAAAAAGCCTTTGAACAAGGTTTAAAGCCAATTGTTGTTATTAATAAAATTGACCGCCCTGGCGCCCGTCCCGACTGGGTTATGGATCAAGTTTTTGATTTATTTGATCGCTTAGGTGCAACAGATGAGCAGTTAGATTTTTCTGTTGTTTATACTTCAGCATTAGAAGGTTTTGCAACAATGGATCATGAAAATAAAACCGATAATATGGATGCATTGTTTCAGATGATTGTTGATGAAGTACCACAACCTCAAGTTGACTTAAATGGGCCATTTCAAATGCAAATTACCACATTAGATTATTCTAATTATGTAGGCACTATCGGCATTGGACGTATTACTCGTGGTGTTGCCAAAACCAATATGCCTGTTAGCATTATTAATGCTGATGGCAGTAAACGTCAGGGGAGAATTCTACAAGTCTTTAGCCATATGGGATTAGAAAGAAAAGAAGTAGCTGAAGCATTTGCAGGTGATATTGTTTGTATTACTGGAATTGAAGAGTTAAAAATCTCAGATACCTTATGTGATCCAGCGACACCTGAAAGCTTACCATCATTAAGCGTTGATGAACCAACCATTACCATGACATTTCAAGTCAATGATTCACCGTTTGCCGGAAAAGATGGTAAATATATTACTTCACGTCAAATTGCAGCACGCTTAGAAAAAGAGTTATTAACTAATGTTGCTTTACGAGTTGAACCAACAGATAACCCAGATAAGTTTAAAGTCTCAGGGCGTGGTGAATTACATCTATCGATTCTTTTGGAAAATATGCGTCGCCAACAGTATGAAATTGCTGTGTCTCGACCTGAAGTAATTATTAAAGAAATCGATGGCGCACTTTGCGAACCTTATGAACATGTAACTATTGATGTTGATGATACCTATCAAGGTTCTGTAATGGAAAAACTAGGTGAACGCCAAGGCGAATTAAAAGACATGGTCCCAGATGGAAAAGGTCGAGTTCGACTAGAGTATATTATCCCATCACGAAGCTTAATTGGTTTTCACACTGAGTTTTTAACGATGACATCAGGCACCGGCATTTTGCACCATGTATTTGATCATTATGGCCCAGCAATTAAGGGCTCTATTGAATCTAGGCGCAATGGTGCTTTAATCTCTAATGGTGCAGGCAAGGCCTCTGGCTTTGCTTTATTTAATTTACAAGAGCGTGGCAAATTATTTATTGACCCACAAACTGAAGTTTATGAAGGCATGATTGTCGGCATGAATTCTCGTGATAATGATTTAACCGTTAACGTTACCAAAGAAAAACAACTAACTAATGTTAGAGCTGCAGGCAAAGATGAGAATATTATTTTAACACCACCAATCAAAATGACCTTAGAAGGTGCACTAGAATTTATCAACGATGACGAATTAGTAGAAATCACACCAAGCTATATTCGCCTTAGAAAAAAACATTTAAGTGAAAGTGATCGCAAACGCTTATCTCGAAAACCCAAAAACGAACGCTAGAATAAGCATTCTATTTATTGATATAATCTCTTAATTGCTATATAGAAGGATTTAAACACTTTATGAGTTCTAAACAAATTGTATTAACTGGCATCACACCTTCAGGGATTCCTCATTTAGGTAATTATATGGGTGCAATTAAACCTGCACTTGATTTAGCCAATAATCCAAATTACCAAGCACGATATTTTATTGCTGATTATCACTCTTTAATTAAATTATGGGATCCTAAGTTACGTCAAGATTATATTTATGGTGTTGCTGCAACTTGGCTTGCTTGTGGCTTAGATCCTAAAAATGTAATTTTCTACCGTCAAAGTGATATCCCTGAGATTCTTGAATTAACCTGGATATTAAATACGGTTGCTGCTAAAGGATTACTCAATCGCGCTCATGCTTATAAAGCATTAGTTGCACAAAATGAAGAAGCTAATAAACAAGATCTTGATGCTGGTATTACCATGGGCTTATTCAACTACCCCATCTTAATGGCTGCGGACATTTTAGCTTTTCATACTAATTTAGTTCCTGTTGGTAAAGATCAAATCCAACATATTGAAATTGCAAGAGATATTGCCAATAGATTGAATCATATCTATCAAAAAGAGCTACTAACAGCGCCTGAAGCACTTGTTGAAGAAAAAACACAAACACTACCCGGATTAGATGGCAGAAAAATGTCAAAAAGCTATCAAAATACGATTCCCATCTTTATAGAACCTAAGAAGATGCGTAAGCTAATTATGAAAATTGTAACCAATTCCCAACCACCTGAAGAACCTAAAGAAACAACAGATTGTACCTTATTTAACTTATATCAGGCATTTGCCAGTGAAAGTGAAGCACAGGCAATTGCTAAGCGTTATGCAGAGGGTATTGGTTGGGGTGAAATGAAGCAAATTTTATATGAAAAAATTTCTATTAACCTTGCTGAACCATATAAACACTATATTGAATTAATCAATGATAAAAAAGCAATTGATGCTGTTTTAAAAGAAGGTAGTGAAAAAGCACGTGCAATTGCAAGACCATTATTAAATGACATTCGAAAAACAGTAGGAATTTAGATAAAAATGCATGTCATAATTGCAAATTTTGGTGATGATTCAATTGCTTTAATACAATGGGCATCTAAACAAAACTTATCTAATCTACAGGTTCTATATGTTGATACTGGTTGGGCTGCCTCAAATTGGCATCAACGAATATCACTCGTTCAAAATTGGTTAAATCGACTAGAAATACCACTTCATATCTTAAAAGCAAACGCTGGATTTGAAACACTTGTTAAAGACAGAAAACAATTTCCAAGTATCCGTTTTCAATGGTGTCCTGGATTATTAAAGGGTATCCCTATTTTAAATTGGTTGGAAGAAAATGATGAAGATGAGTCTTCAATTATCTTATTACCGCATCGACGTAGTATGTCTCAATCACAAGCAATGTTAGAAGAGTATGTTTATGAAAGTGAGCATTATGATGATAGAGTAATCTGGCAACCACTTTTTCAACATTCCCAAAGCGAACGTGATTACTTAATTAATGAAACATCAATTCCCTTGTTAAATCATCGATCATTAGAGTGTCAACCTTGTATTTTTAGTACTAAAAAAGACTTAATTAATTTAGAACATCAAGATATTCAAAAAGTTAAAACACTCGAAGATAAAATACAACAACGAATGTTTAATCCAAATGATTATCAAGGTGCTCAATCGATTAACGAAGTTGTCGTTAGTCTAAAAAATTCACAACCTGATGATAATGAAAACTATTATGAAAAGTTTGCTTTAGGCTGTGCCTGGCCCTATGGGTGTGGCTTATAGACCTTTTTATTATTAGCTTCACTTTTTCTCTTTCTTAGCTTGATACATTCTCTGATCAGCTACCTTCAATAACTGATCGACATCTTCACCATCAGCTGGGTAAACTGAATAGCCAAAACTAGCTGAATATTCAATGGCTTGTTGCTCATATTTAATTGGCATAGAAATTACTGCCTTATAAAGCTTCTCAATAATACTTATCGCATCATTTTTTGTTGCATGTGGTGCAAGTACGACAAATTCATCACCACCTAAACGTGCAACTTTATCTTCACATCTGATATTCTCTTTTATGCGGTTTGTAAAAGTCTGTAATAAGATATCACCAGCTTTATGGCCATATTGATCATTAATGGGTTTAAAATTATCAAGATCAATATAAAGTACAGCTAAAGATAAGCCATGACGTTTCGCAAGTGATAATTCATTTTTGAATGCTTCTTTAAACCCTCTGCGATTTAGAACTTGAGTTAAAGGATCTATAATAACTAAATGATTTAACTTTTTATTAGCTTCTTCCAGTTCTTTTTGACTCTTCTGAATTTGCTGTTTTAATTCATTTGTGTTCATTATGATTCGACCTGATAATGGGCGTAGGCATAAACTTAATCCAAGAACAAACAAAATTACAATAATAATGATAATACTTATAATAACCCATAATATAACTTGTATGGATGCAAATAAAGTTGACTGCTTAATAATAACGCCCACGGCCCACTTTGCTTGATGAAGTGGTGCATAAGCAATAAATACATTTTGATTATTAATATCTTTAAGTTCAACTCCCACAGCTTTAGTTTGCAGTGCGCGCCCTAATAAACTCTGTAATTTATTATCTGACGAATCACTATTTACCCATGGTGTTTTAATCGGGAAAAACACATCAATTAGCTGATTATTATCAATACGTGCAATTACGATTTCTCCAAGTTTATGATGTATTTCTTGATAAATATTTTCTTGAAGAGAGTCGATATCAAACAAAGTAAGGTCAATACCAATTGGCTGATTATTTTGGTTAAATATAGGCGATGAAAGTAAAACATAATAATGATTATCTCTTACAAAAGGCCCATATAAATATAACCTATTTTCTTTTAGGTCATATTTAAAATCAGAAGTAATGGGTTGGCCAACGCTTGCCATAACTTCATTTTTAAGATCAATTCTTGTAATACCAACTAATTGTCGGCTACCTTTTAATGCTGCTTCTAATATCGTATTTAAGTACTTTTGCATATCAGCTTTTGTAATTTTACCTTTTTGATAATCTTCTAATAACTGTTTTGCTTTAGTACGACTTGAAACTTGTCGAGCAATATCCTTAATTCGAGATAAGTATTCATTAACAATTAATACGCTTGTATCTCTTGCAAAAATAAGGCCTTGTTGTTCTGTTTGTCGTAACTTAGAATATAAAGGATAGATTGAAATACAGGCAACAATCACAGAAACCAATACAATTGCTAAAATCGAGTAACGCAAAATTAATTTCTGAAGTCTATGTGTACCATTTTTCATCAATTACCTTCCTCTAAGTTTAAACTATTAATTAAAATAGCTAAAAACTACCTACTTTCCACAGCTTATAATAAAATTGCAGAGAGAATCTTTTTAATTATAGACTAGAATTATTGATAAAAAATTTATTTCACTTAAACATATTGAACTTGTGAAATTTCATACTCTGTAACACCCGCTGGTGTTGTCACTTCAACAACATCTCCTTCAAACTTACCAATTAATGCCCTTGCAATCGGCGAAGAAACTGAAATTTTATTTAATTTGAGGTCGGCTTCATCATCACCAACAATTTGATAAATTTTTTCTTCATCATTATCTAAATTGAGTAATGTAATTGTTGAGCCAAACACCACTTTATCATTTGCTGGTATGTTAGCTACATCAATTACCTGTGCATTAGCAAGTTTAGACTCAATATCACGAATGCGCCCTTCTACAAAACCTTGCTGCTCTCTTGCTGCATGATACTCTGCATTTTCTTTTAAATCTCCATGCGCTCGAGCTTCAGCAATCGCTTCAACAACTTGAGGACGGACTTCAAATTTTAACTTTTCCAATTCATCTTTTAATTGTTTTTCACCATTGACTGTCATAGGAATGCGTTGCATCTCCAATTAACTCCTTTACTTTGAGCCTTTATCTACATACTAATAAAACAAAAAAGCAGCCATATAATAAGCCGCTTTTACCGATCATTTATCATACTCGCTTTAGCAAATAAAATCAATTAGCATCTTAAGCACGAATCTTTGTAATTCAATGGACAAATCTTAAGGATAATCACAATAAAATGATATCTACTCTAAAATAATAAAGCGAGATTACTTGACCTTCATGGTACACTTTCATATGCTGTAGGCAATCCATTTAAGTTGATGTTGATAATAAAAAATGACACTTGAAGCAATAAAATCTTTAATAACTGATGATATTCGACAAAATAACCGTGAAATTATCAAACATTTAGAATCAGATGTGGTGCTAATTAACCAAATTGGCCATCATATTATTCAAAGTGGCGGCAAACGTTTGCGTCCCTTAATTACAATGCTAAGTGCCAAAGCTCTAGGTTATCGTGGTGATAAACATATACTTGCTGCAACGATTATAGAATTTATCCATACAGCAACATTACTACATGATGATGTGGTTGATAACTCGTATAAGCGCCGTGGTAAAGACACAGCAAACGCCTTATTTGGTAACTCTGTTAGCGTCTTAACCGGTGACTTTTTATACTCCAGAGCATTTGAACTTATGGTCAGGCTTGATTCTATGGAAATTATGCAAATACTATCTTCAGCAACAAATAAAATTGCCGAAGGTGAAGTTCTACAGCTGATGAACTGTCATAACCCCCAAGTCACTGAAACGAACTATTTTGACGTTATTTACTGTAAAACAGCTAAATTATTTGAGGCTGCATGCCATATTTCTGCCGTTATCAGTAATACTTCAGATCACCATGCAATGATTGAATATGGCAAAAATTTAGGTATTGCATTCCAACTAGCTGATGATGTACTCGATTATACCGCATCTGAAGATGAACTAGGCAAAAATCTTGGTGATGATTTGGCAGAAGGTAAACCAACATTACCGCTTATTTATACAAAAACTAAAGCTGATAATGATGCTGTTGCATTAATAGATTCTGCAATTGAAAATGGTGCACTAGAACAAATAAATACAATTACTAACCTGATTAAACAATACCAAGGTATTGATTATACACTTAACTATGCGCTGGAATATGCACAAAAAGCCAAAGATGCAATTAAAGACTTAACACCATCACCTTATAAAGATGCACTAATCTCTTTAGCTGAGCTTGCTGTTAATCGATCAAACTAGACTAAACTTTAAAGAAAGTAGGTAAGAGCGATATCAACATCCTTGTTTGATTATTCTTTAATTCCTTAAGAAATTCGCTCTTTCCTAATTTTAGGGGGTTGCAAGTATATTTTCACATAGGACTTAATTTAATCAAATAGAAAATATCTCTTATTTATTTGAGAAATCACCCATAAAAACATTAAGCTTAAAATACTATAAGCAATTTTCGATTTATTTTGATATAATTAAATACACAACTGGTGTGATGAGGGAACATTACCAACACAAGGGAATCTATATTATTACACTGGCGTGCAAGCTCATCGTAAATTGAGAAGCCCAAAGTGTTATTGCGATTTGCCGTCTTAGCATACTATCCTCTTCAACCAGTTGTTTTTATCAAAAAAATATTATATTACTACCCGAATAATCTATTGCTTAGATCCCTTACACAAAAACAAATGAAATGTCAATTTAAAAAATCAAACATTATGTAAATAGCCAGCTCATTTTATATGTCTAATAATTATACCACTTATTTTAATTATCAAAGGTAAGGGGATAATCATGAATATAAATATGACAACTGTAACACCATCAGCATTATTTGATACCAGAAAACAACTATTTAAGTTAAAAGATTACGCTCATCTTGCTATTAAAAATCAAGGTGATTTTGAACAAGCTAAATTATTTTTACAATTAAATTCAAGAAGTGAAGGTACCTATACCTCATATAGAAGAGAAATTGAACGATTATTACACTGGAGCTGGTTAATTGCAGATAAAGACTTAGAGAAGTTATCATTGAATGATTTAATTAATTATATTGAGTTTTGCAAAACACCTCCAAAATCATGGATTAGCACTAAAAAAGTTAATAAATTCATTAGTGTTAATGATGCTAGAATACCTAATCCACACTGGCGTCCATTTGTTAGTATTTTATCAAAAAGTGAACATAAAGAAGGTAAAATGGCTTCTATTCATTCATTTAAAATTGGCCAAAATTCAGTTAAAGAAATCATTATGATATTAAGTACATTTTTTAATTTTCTCATTAAAAAACAATATATTAAACAAAATCCAACCATTCTTTTAAGGCAAAATTATAACTTAAGTGCAAAAACAACTAGTAAAAATATTAAGCTTAATCAACAAGATTTAAATGAAATTTTATCATCTAGTAAATACTTAGCAGATAAAAATCCAGCACTGTATGAACGCGCTTATTTTATTTTAAATTTAATGATTAATATGGGTATTAAACCATCAGAGTTAGTTACTAAGCACTATCGCACACCTTTAATGAGCGATATTACTAAAGATAGCAATAACTACTGGTATATTACACTAAATAATAAATATAAAAGAAGGCTTGATGAAGCTTCATTAAATGCTTTAAAACGCTGGCGTAGTTATTTATCACTTAGCCCATTACCCTATAAAAGTGAAAATATTCCATTAATACCTAAACAAAAAGGCATAGGTTCAGTTGAATCAACTGCACATATAAGACGTATAATCCAAGAAGTGTTAGATAGCATCGTTGATTCACTCAAACATTCTGGAAATTTAACTAAAGCTAAGCGATATCAAAAGATAACAGCAAGTGAACTTTGTAGTCATAAATATCAAAATCAAGATGTATTAACTGTTTAATAATTTGCAACTTCTAATAATTGTTGTTTAATCTCATCAGGAATCATCATAGATTTTTTGGTTAACAGGCTAAAAGCAACAAGCTTAGCATAAGCTTTAGCATAACTACCTGACTGATCAGATACTAAATTTAAATTATAATCTAGTTCAACACTACTTCTACCAATGGTTTTAAGTAGTTGAACAACCTCAATTTCACCAGGAAAGGTAAACGGTTTTATATACTCAATTGTTTGCTTAACCATAACAAATTGAATTTGATCTTTTTCAATCCACTGTTTTAATGATTCAATCTGATTAAACCAATGAAAACGAGCCTCAACCATAAAATCACAATAACGGCCATTATTTACATGGCCATAAGCATCCATATCCATCCAACGAATTGGTGTTTTAAATGTATACATTATCATTTTGCAATCCTTTTTAATTATTGTCCTTTAAAAAAACCAAGAACTGCTTTTTTTAGGAATATCACATCGTTTTAACTGACTGGCATACTGCCAAGCCCAACTTTGAACTTTTTTAGCTTTATTAAGTACTTGTCGATTGGACTTATAACTACCATTACTATAATTTCCTGGTCCTAGCCAATAGGCAACATATAAATGATAAGTATCAGTTTTTTTAATGCCTGTAACCTTAGATATATAATTACTGTACCAACCAATAAAATCAACAGAGTCTCTAAAATCACTTCTGGATGCGCTACTATTGCCTGTTGATTTTTTATACCAATCCCAAGTGCCATCAACTGCTTGTGCATAGCCATAAGCACTGGTTACCCTACCCCATGGTATAAAGCCTAAAGCATAATCTCTTGGTGGTTGTGCATCTGATCTAAAATCTGATTCAGCCCTTATAATTGCATATTGAACGCTAATAGGCACACCCCACTTTTTATATGAATCTAATGCATCGTAATACCAACTAGGATACTCATTTACAATGGCGCAAGCATTTTTAACCGTTTTAGGTGGTGCTGTAGCACAACCTGCAACTAAGATGACAAAATAGGTAATTAAAACTACACTGCCTATACGCTTTAGCATTTTTATTCCAAACCATTTAATAATCTACTCTTTTAAGGTTAGCATTTCCTTAATTTGAATGCCACTGTGGCCATCATTAACTATCTTTTAGCTAACACTTACTTGAAAAATAAACTTAAAGCCCAAATATATTAATTGCACGCCGATTATGGGTGCAAACAATAAGGCTTTAAAAGCTTAAACTAAAACTCGCTAAATAATAGGAGAAACAACATGACAAATTTTAATTTATCACCTCTTTTTAAAAGTACCGTCGGATTTGATCGTTTATTTGATTTGATGAACTCTGACTTTCAAAGTAATAATAATGGTTATCCTCCCTATAATATTGAAGTACTTGGAGATAACGATTACTTAATTAGCATGGCAATCGCCGGTTTTAAAGAAGATGAAATTGATATTACCTGGCATGATGGCAAGCTAGTTGTAAAAGGCACACATGCTGAGCAATCTAAACAAAGTGAACGTAAATTTTTACATCGTGGTATTGCTGAGCGCTCATTTAGTCAAACATTTGAACTAGCTGACCATGTCAAAGTAACTGATGCAAAACTAGAAAATGGCATCTTAAATATCAGCTTAATGCGTGAAGTTCCAGAAGCTATGAAACCTAAAAAAATTAAAGTCGCTTCATAAGAACATTACCCTAACTTAATAACCTAGGTATTCCGCTATGAAAGCGGAATATCTCATCTTGTGAGAGAATAAGCTCTTTTTCTTTATTTGCAAAAAGCTCAATTCGAGGTGTAATATCACAATCTGAATATTTTTGAGCAAAATCTAAATAAATACTAAAGTGACGTCGCTCTGATGCTAGTAATCCTTGATAAAATTTCTTTAATAAATCATCTAAATAAGGTGCTACTTTGCTAAAGCGCTCACATGAACGTGCTTCAATAAACGCACCAACAATTAATGTATCAACCAATTTCTGAGGTTCATGTTTGGCTACTAACTCTCTTAGACCTTGTGCATAACGTGATGGACTTATATATTGATAGCGTATATTTCTATCATTTAAAATTGCCATAACTTGTTCAAAATGTACTAGCTCTTCTCTTGCAATTTTGCTCATTCTTAAGGAAAGTTGTGACTCTTCTTGATAACGATACATTAAACTTAAAGCACTCGATGCTGCCTTTTTCTCACAATTAGCATGATCAATTAGCATAACTTCTTGATTTTCTAATGCTGCTTCAACCCAACTATCTGGCGTATCACAAGGTAGAAATGATGCTATATCATCAAACGCTTTATAAGTTACTTTTTTCATATTCATTAATCTTCGTTATGAATATCAAGCAGACTTCGAGTAACTTGACGTTGTCCATCATTGCGTAAGTTAGCCAACTCAACAAAATAGTCTTCGTTTATATCTCCGGTTGTATACTGACCATCAAATACTGAAGTTTCAAACTGCTTTAGAGTTGTATTTTCCTCACTAACTGATTCAATCAAAGCATCAAGATCTTGATAAATAACATCATCTGCGCCAATTAAATCAGCAATTTCACTATCTTTTGCATTATAAGCAATTAACTCATCATGTGTTGGCATATCAATACCATAAACATTTGGGTAGCGGATTGGCGGAGCTGCTGAGATCATCGTAACTTTTCTAGCGCCTGCTTTACGTGCCATTTCAATAATTTTACGAGAGGTATTACCTCTTACGATAGAGTCATCAACCAATAACACATGACGCCCTTGAAACTCACATGCCATTGTATTTAATTTTTTACGTATTGATTTAGTACGCTCACTCTGTCCTGGCATAATAAACGTTCGCCCAACATAACGGTTTTTAACAAACCCTTCACGATAGGGTAGATTTAATGTATCAGCAATACTTAAAGCTGCATGCCTGCCAGAATCTGGCACAGGAATTACTACATCAATATCATGTTCAGGCATAATACGTAACAGTTTTTCTGCTACTTTCTCGCCCATTCTTAAACGTGTATGATAAACAGATGCACCATCAATCACAGAGTCTGGCCTTGCCAGATAAACGTATTCAAATATACAAGGAATCAACTGATGAGTTTCAGTGCAAACTTTACGATGAATATGGCCATCTAAATCTACAAATATTGCCTCACCTGGCGCTACATCTCCAAGCATTTCATAACCATCACAATCAAGTGCTACACTTTCTGAAGCAACCATAACTTCACGCCCTTTTTCATTGGTTTTTGCACCTAAAACTAATGGTCGGATACCATAAGGATCACGAAAAGCAAATAAACCAACACCCGCAATAACACCACAAACAGCATAGCCACCACGTGTGCGTTTAAATACATTCTCCATTGCATGAAAAAAGTGCTCTGCCTTTAAGTCCGTAATTGAAACATCTTCTTTGGTTAATTCAGCAGCTAATACATTTAATAAAACTTCTGAATCTGAAGTCGTATTAATATGACGTTTATCAACAAGATTTAACTCTTCTCTTAAACTAATTGAATTGGTCAAGTTACCATTATGTGCCAATGCAATACCATAAGGTGAGTTGACATAAAATGGTTGTGATTCAGCATCACTATCAGAACCAGCGGTTGGATAGCGAACATGGCCAATTCCTGTATTACCTTTTAGTCGTAACATATGACGTGTTCTAATTGCTTCTACAACCAAGCCTCGAGCTTTTCTTAATGCCATCACTCGCTGATCACATGTTAATATACCTGCTGCATCCTGACCTCGATGCTGCAAAACCGTCAATGCATCAAACAATGCTTGATTTACATTTTGATAAGATAAAACGCCAACAATTCCACACATAATTAACTCAACTTAATGTTTAGTCATCTCTAAGGATGCTCTATTGTAGCAAAAAAATTCAAAGACACGAATGCTAAAATGAATATGATTTGCTACAGGCTTGATCATTAAGCTAATTTTTGCGCATAATACAATCATAGACTATATCATTAGGGAGCATATAACGCATGGCAGCTGCAGATCCAACTGTTGATACAACATTAATCACAAAAGAATACATACTAAATTCAAGCTTAACTATAGGTAGTAATTTACTCTATGCATTAATTATTTTTATTGTAGGTATTATTGTTGCTAAATTCATTCGTTACCTAGTTAAAAAACTCATGATTAAAGCTCAAGTTGAACCAATACTAACTAACTTTATTGCTCGAATTTTATTTTATACGGTTATTATTCTAGCACTGATCGCTGCTTTATCTAAGTTAGGCGTACCAACAGCAAGTATGATTGGCGTTTTCACAGCTTCTGTTTTTGCCATTGCATTTGCCCTACGTAACTCATTAAATCATTTTGCATCTGGTATGATTTTAGCAGCCACTCGCCCATTTCATATTGGTGACTTTATAGATATTAATAAAAATGCTTCAGGTACAGTCAAACGAATTACATTATTTTTTACAGAAATAATGACAACTGAAAATCAAAAAGTAACCATTCCTAATGGCAATGTACTATCTAGCACAATAACAAATTTTTCTTTTGAAGATAAACGTCGTACTGATCTAATTATTGGTATTGGCTATGGAGATGATATTAATAAAGCAAAACAGATTTTAGTGACGCTACTTAATCAGACAGACTCTATACTAAATGACCCTCAACCTGTGGTGGTTGTTAATGCATTATCTGCTAGTAGTGTTGATCTATTACTACGCTATTGGACGATGAGAGCTGATGCAATTAGCACTAAATGGGCTCTCTTAGAATCTGCTAAAAATTTACTCGATGAAAATCATATCAATATTCCCTTCCCTCAAACCGATGTACATTTATATAAACACCAAGAAAATCAGCTATAAATTTACCGCATCAATTGTTGCATTTTATGCAATAATATTTTGAATAAATGAGATATTATTCCATTTATTGATTAATAGTATAATCAATATATAAAATAAAAAATGAGGAATAATAAACATGAATAAATTATCAATTAACCATTACCAAATTAATTATATTGACTCTCAAAAAGGCAATAAAACATTCCTACTAATACATGGTACTGGAGCTAATCACCAACAGCTATTACCACAATATCATTATTTATCAAAATTCGCTCGTGTTGTTGCAGTTGATTTAAAAGGTCATGGTGAAAGTGACAAACCACAGAAAAACTATTCAATTAATGGTTTTGCAAATGATTTAGCTTATCTTATCAAAAAACTAGATTTACAAAATATAACAGCTATTGGTGCAAGTATGGGGGGTAATATTGCCGTTGATCTTGCATATCATTACCCGAAACTTATATCTTCAATCATTTTACTTGACTCAGGATTACTTTACTCAAAAGACATGTTAGCAACAATGATTGAATATAAAAATGAGTTAAAAACTAATTTTACTCAATGTATCAATAAAATTGCAGATAACAGCTTTTTAAAAACAGATCAACATAAGTCAAAATTATTACATACTATGTTAAATACACCAGAGTATGTTTGGTCAGGGTGTTTTGAAAATATGATTGCAATAGATCAAAGGACAATAAAATCTACATTAAATCAGTTAAAACTACCAGTTTTATATATACAAGCAACCAATTGTCTTACTAATTTAGATTTATTCAAACAACTAACACCTCAATTACAATATGCAAAAATCATTGGTGCTGGACATATTATTTCTTTAGAAGTAGCTGATCAAGTAAATGCTATGATTATGCAGTTTGAAAAAATAAATCAACAATCATTTTTATATCAACACTAATCTCTACATAACTCATTCTCAGACAATGACCTTTCATTAATATTTAAATTTTTATTAAAGAAAATATTAGTATTTAATGTGAATTTACCGACTCTTGATTTTATTTCTTTTAATCCAGGCTCAATATTGGTTGATTTAGAAGGATGATATTGCGTTAAATAATCATTATTATGTTGTATACGCGTAATGATATCCCCCGGAATTTCTTCTATATAAGCTCTTGCAATATGTTTGAAAATTGTTTGTTTAAAGTCACTTTCTAATTCAGTCATTGAAAGAGATGTATTAAAATGAACTGTTAATATGATAGGCTTATATTTTCTAAACATGTTATCTACACTTTCATAGATTTTAGCCCAACTAGCAGCTAGTTCAATTTTTGATAATCTACTTTTATAATTTATTAGATCACCCCTTTCACCATCACTTTCATAATCTAAATCAGATTCGTCATCTCTATTAACATAAGCACCTAAAATTTCAACTTGGTCTTTTATTGCTATCTTAAACCCACCATTATGTTTACTTACCCAATGATTAAGACCATTGATAGCATGTATTCCACCAATAGTTGGTCTAATTGGACATGGTTCAGCTATCCATGTTAAATCTTTTGACTGTAAAGGGTGAGAAGTCTTTACATCTTGATAGTTAATATTATCTGATGATATGGCATAGGTATTATGATTCCAATCTTGATGCCAACTAGCATCTTTTGCCATTTGACATTTTTGAGATTCATGTTGAAAGACACCATCAATTAATACTAAACTTGGATCTTCTAAACATCTCAATTTGATACCTGTTTTAAAAACAAGTATTTCACCACCATGATATAGATGATATGCCTGCAATCCATGACACTCTCCAATGATTGGGTGCCTCAATTGTTTATGACAATAGATTGCTGTTAAATCAGCTAATTCTTTATCAGACATTTTTTCAGGCTTATGTAAATGTAATAATGTATCATTTCTATGATCTTTATAATTTTGGCTAGATAGTCCACTCCACCCACCTGCAGGAATCGCCAAGATTTGACACTTTTCAGCAATGGACATCATTGTATCTAAATATGCTTTTTCTTTATCATCTAAACTACGTGTTTTCAATTTATTTAACCACTGAAGCCCAGTTATCGACTGTGACTCTATATATAAACTAGGTGATTGATTAATTATTTCATGATTGCCTAGTGAATCAAAAAATGGCTTACGATATTGTTCATTATTTTCATCAACTATTGTGTGAATTTTCATTATACTCCCCCCATTTTAGATATCAGAACCAAAAAAGCCCCCAATGAAGGAGGCTTTTTGAATTAAATCCCCGGTAATGCCCTACTTTCACATGGCAACTGCCACACTATCATCGGCGCAAAGTGGTTTCACTTCTGAGTTCGGCATGGAATCAGGTGGTTCACACTCGCTATACTCACCGGGAAACTTTTTAGGTTTGACCCTTAACAATCTAGTCTACTGATATAACCAATTCACTCGAATCATTAGTACTGGTTAGCTTCATACATTGCTGCACTTACACACCCAGCCTATCAACGTCCTAGTCTCGAACGTTTCTTAAGGGAATAAATTCCCGGGATGTCTTATCTTGAGGGAGGCTTCCCGCTTAGATGCTTTCAGCGGTTATCCCTTCCGTACATAGCTACTGGGCAATGCATCTGGCGACACAACCCAAACACCAGAGGTACGTCCACTCCGGTCCTCTCGTACTAGGAGCAGATCCTCTCAAACATCCGACGCCCACGGCAGATAGGGACCGAACTGTCTCACGACGTTCTAAACCCAGCTCGCGTACCACTTTAAATGGCGAACAGCCATACCCTTGGGACCTGCTTCAGCCCCAGGATGTGATGAGCCGACATCGAGGTGCCAAACACCGCCGTCGATATGAACTCTTGGGCGGTATCAGCCTGTTATCCCCGGAGTACCTTTTATCCGTTGAGCGATGGCCCTTCCATACAGAACCACCGGATCACTAAGACCTACTTTCGTACCTGCTCGAGCCGTCACTCTCGCAGTCAAGCGCACTTATGCCTTTATACTCTTGGTATGATTTCCGACCATACCGAGTGCACCTTCGTACTCCTCCGTTACTCTTTAGGAGGAGACCGCCCCAGTCAAACTACCCACCATACACTGTCCTTGGTATTTCTACCTAAGTTAGAACTTCAACCATACCAGGGTGGTATTTCAAGGTTGGCTCCATATAAGCTAGCGCCTATACTTCTAAGCCTCCCACCTATCCTACACAGATAGGGTCAAAGTCCAGTGCAAAGCTGTAGTAAAGGTTCACGGGGTCTTTCCGTCTAACCGCGGGTACGCAGCATCTTCACTGCGATTTCAATTTCACTGAGTCTCAGGTGGAGACAGTGTGGCCATCGTTACGCCATTCGTGCAGGTCGGAACTTACCCGACAAGGAATTTCGCTACCTTAGGACCGTTATAGTTACGGCCGCCGTTTACTGGGGCTTCGATCCAGAGCTTCACTTACGTTAACCCCTTCAATTAACCTTCCAGCACCGGGCAGGCGTCACACCCTATACTTCCTCTTACGAGTTCGCAGAGTGCTGTGTTTTTAATAAACAGTCGCAGCCACCTGGTATTTGCAACCCACTTCTGCTTAGAGAGTAAATCTCATCACATAATGTGGGCACACCTTCTCCCGAAGTTACGGTGTCATTTTGCCTAGTTCCTTCACCTGAGTTATCTCATCGCCTTAGTATTCTCTACCTGTCTACCTGTGTCGGTTTACAGTACGGTTTCTTGTGCTATAAGTTTAGCTGCTTTTCCTGGAAGCCGAGCATCAATCACTTCGTAAAACCTAAGTTTTACTTCGTCTCGTATCTCGTCTATAACATAGCGGATTTGCCTACTATGCCAAACTACATACTTTCACCTGGATAACCATTCACCAGGATGATCTAGCTTTCTCCGTCACAACATCACTAACACAATAAGTACGGGAATATTAACCCGTTTCCCATCGGATTCGCCCTTCGGCTACTCCTTAGGGGCCGACTAACCCTACGTTGATCAACATTGCGTAGGAAACCTTAGACTTCCGGCCAATAAGAATCTCACTTATTTATCGTTACTCATGTCAGCATTCGCACTTCTGATACCTCCAGCATGCTTCTCAACACACCTTCATCGGCTTACAGAACGCTCCCCTACCCAGTACTTAAAGTACTGCCGCAGCTTCGGTTGTTTGCTTTAGCCCCGTTGAATCTTCCGCGCATGCCGACTCGACCAGTGAGCTATTACGCTTTCTTTAAAGGGTGGCTGCTTCTAAGCCAACCTCCTGGATGTCTCTGCCTTCACACTTCGTTTTCCACTTAGCAAACAATTGGGGACCTTAGCTGGCGGTCTGGGCTTTTTCCCTCTCCACGATGGACCTTAGCACCCACCGTGTGTCTCCTATAATTAAACTTCATCGTATTCTGAGTTTGCATCGGTTCAGTAAGATACGAATATCCCCCTAGCCGATACAGTGCTTTACCCCGATGAGTTACTTATAAGGCTCTACCTAAATAGATTTCGGGGAGAACCAGCTATCTCTGTGCTTGTTTAGCCTTTCACTCCTATCCACATCTCATCCCATAATTTTGCAACATTACCGGGTTCGGGCCTCCAGGTGGTGTTACCCAACCTTCACCCTGGACATGGATAGATCGCTACAGTTTCGGGTCTATTCCCAGCGACTTAGACGCCCTATTAAGACTCGGTTTCCCTTCGGCTTCACTATTCGCTTAACCTTGCCACTGAAAATAACTCGCTGACCCATTATACAAAAGGTACGCCGTCACATTTCTTAAAAATGCTCCGACTGCTTGTACGCAAACGGTTTCAGGTTCTATTTCACTCCCCTTAAAGGGGTTCTTTTCGCCTTTCCCTCACGGTACTGGTTCACTATCGGTCAATTGGTCATATTTAGCCTTGGAGGATGGGCCCCCCATCTTCAGTCAAAATTTCTCGTGTTCCGACCTACTTATTCGTATGCTTAGTTCCTAATCAATACTTTCGTGTACGGGACTATCACCCTCTATCGTTAAGCTTCCCAACTTATTCCACTAACATCAATTATAAATCATACAAGGCTAATCCCCGTTCGCTCGCCGCTACTAAGAGAATCTCGGTTGATTTCTTTTCCTACAGGTACTTAGATGTTTCAGTTCCCTGCGTTCGCTTTCCAATCAAAGATTAGAATATCCACCTTACAGTGGATGGGTTCCCCCATTCGGACATCAACGGATCAACGCTCTTTTGCCAACTCCCCGTTGCTTTTCGCAGACTTACACGTCCTTCTTCGCTTCCAATTGCCTAGGCATCCACCGTTTGCGCTTTTACCCTTGGCTATATCAGTAAACTAAATTGTTAAAGATCAACTATGCTAAAAAATAGTTTCATATGTAAACACTTAACGTTCTTTTGTATTTTTACCTTTAAGGAGGTGATCCAGCCGCAGGTTCCCCTACGGCTACCTTGTTACGACTTCACCCCAGTCATGAATCACACCGTGGTGACCGTCCTCTAATAGTTAGACTAGCCACTTCTGGTGCAACCCACTCCCATGGTGTGACGGGCGGTGTGTACAAGACCCGGGAACGTATTCACCGCGACATGCTGATTCGCGATTACTAGCGATTCCGACTTCATGTTCTCGAGTTGCAGAGAACAATCCGGACTACGAACACCTTTGTGAGTTTCGCTCCAAGTCGCCTCTTCGCTTCCCTCTGTAATGCCCATTGTAGCACGTGTGTAGCCCTACCCGTAAGGGCCATGATGACTTGACGTCGTCCCCACCTTCCTCCGTGTTAACCACGGCAGTCTCTATAGAGTGCCCAACTCAATGATGGCAACTATAAATAAGGGTTGCGCTCGTTGCGGGACTTAACCCAACATCTCACGACACGAGCTGACGACAGCCATGCAGCACCTGTATCTGAATTCCCGAAGGCACCGATCTATCTCTAAATCGTTCTCAGTATGTCAAGGGTAGGTAAGGTTCTTCGCGTTGCATCGAATTAAACCACATGCTCCACCGCTTGTGCGGGTCCCCGTCAATTCCTTTGAGTTTTAGCCTTGCGGCCGTAATCCCCAGGCGGAGTACTTAGCGCGTTAGCTACGCCACAAGAACCTTAACACCGATTCCTACAGCTAGTACTCATCGTTTACAGCATGGACTACCAGGGTATCTAATCCTGTTCGCTAACCATGCTTTCGTCCCTCAGCGTCAGTATTCGGCCAGAAAGTTGCCTTCGCCATTGGTGTTCCTTCTGATATCTACGCATTTCACCGCTACACCAGAAATTCCCCTTTCCTCTCCTATACTCTAGATACACAGTTTCAAATGACATCCCAAGGTTGAGCCCTGGACTTTTACATCTGACTTATTTATCCGCCTACGGACCCTTTACGCCCAGTAAGTCCGATTAACGCTCGCACCCTCCGTATTACCGCGGCTGCTGGCACGGAGTTTGCCGGTGCTTCTTCTGAAAGTAACGTCACAGTATTTAACTCTTAATCTAATACCTTTCCTCCTTCCTGAAAGTGCTTTACAACCCTAAGGCCTTCTTCACACACGTGGCATTGCTGGATCAGGGTTGCCCCCATTGTCCAATATTCCCCACTGCTGCCTCCCGTAGGAGTCTGGGCCGTGTCTCAGTCCCAGTGTGGCTGATCTTCCTCTCAGAACAGCTATGGATCGCAGCCTTGGTGAGCCCTTACCTCACCAACTAGCTAATCCAACGCAGGCTCATCTCAAAGCGCCAGGCCCGAAGGTCCCCAGCTTTGGTTCGTAAACTTTATGCGGTATTAGCACGAGTTTCCCCGTGTTATCCCCAACTTTAAGACAGATTCCTACGCGTTACTCACCCGTCCGCCACTCGCCATCAATCTAGCAAGCTAGATCATGCTGCCGTGCGACTTGCATGTGTTAAGCATGCCACCAGCGTTCAATCTGAGCCAGGATCAAACTCTTCAGTTTGTATCTCTGTAATTCATTGACAAGAACGTAAGTGTCTACATATCAATCTATTTTTTAAACATCTTTCAGCCGAAGATCACTCTCTTCTGGCGTGGTGTGAATATTACTGGAATTGGCCAATGACGTCAACAGTTAATGGCATTTTTTTTTAAGATTTCTAATACCATTTGTTGTACTTGGTTAATACTCAAACTAGAAGTATCAATTATAATAGCATCTGCTGCTGGAATCAATGGTGCTACTTTTCGATTTCTATCTCGGCTATCTCTTTGCACGACCTGCTCTAATACATCTTTTTGATCCACACAAACGCCTTGAGTGGCTAATTGTTGGTAACGCCTACTCGCTCTTACTTCACTTGTAGCATCTAAAAATAATTTAATTTGTGCATTTGGAAAAACAATTGTTCCCATATCTCTACCATCAGCAATTAAGCCCTTATTCTGATCAAATGATCGTTGCAAGGTCATCAAATTATCTCTTACACTTTGATAAGCACTAATTTTAGATGCCAACATACCAATAGATTCATGGCGAATTAAATCCGTTACATCAGAACCATCAACAATCACTTTTGTTAAATTATCTTCTGATATAAAAGATACTGGTAAACTAAGTGCTGCTTGTGAAAGTTTGATCTCATTATTACTATCAATATCTTTTTGCTGACTATAATAAGCAAGTGCTCTATATATAGAGCCACTATCCAATAGCTGCCAATTCAAATAATTTGCTAAAAAACGTGCTAAGGTACCTTTACCAACACCACTTGGTCCATCCACTGTGATGATTTTATCTGTCATTTTTTTCATATTCCTTGAGATAGTCAATTAATGCTGTCGCCGCTTTTAATTCGATAGCATTATAAAGACTTACTCTAAAACCACCAACACTTCTATGACCATTAATACCATAAAACCCATCTTTTTTAGCTTGACTGATTAACTGATCAATTTTATTTTGATTTTCATCTTCTCTTGTGAAAACAGCATTCATTCTTGAACGAATAGCTTTTGGTACAAGTGGCTTAAATAACTTGCTCTGATCAAGGTAATCATAAAACATTGACGCTTTAACTTGATTAAGTGATTCAAATTGTTTAATGCCACCTTGTTGTTTAATCCACTTAAGTACCAAATAAGTAGTATACCAAGCGACAACTACTGGTGTATTAGCCATTGAGTTTTTTTTCATTGCTTGATAATACGATTGTACAGCTGATATTTTATCAAGTTTCTGAATTAAATCATCACGAATAATAACAATACTCAAACCTGGAATACCAAGGTTTTTCTGAGCACCGGCATAGACAAGACCATAACGATTGATATCAAACCATTTAGATAGTAAATTAGATGACATATCACAGACTAGCGGGATATGCTCTGTTTCAGGTATATATTGAAACTCTCTTCCATCAATGGTTTCATTATCAATATAATGCAAATAATCATAACTTCCATTGACATCATAGCATTGTTCTAAAAATAGTTTTTCATAAGGCTTCTCAATTATATTTAAGTCAATCACTTTTCTAGCTTCTGAAATTGCAAGTTTAGACCAATAACCACAATCTAAATATATTGCTTTATTTTGACGCTGTAGATTTTGTGGAATACTAAAAAATTGTGTTGTTGCACCACCATGAAAAAATAGGATCTGATAATGATCAGGAATATTTAATAAATCTTTAAGTAATCTCCGAGCTTTATAAGCAATTTCATGAAACCGATCATCACGATGGCTTAATGCCAATAATGATATACCTGTATTATCAAAATTATCCATAGCCTTAAATAGTTGATGTGTGACTTCATCAGCTAAGACAGCAGGCCCAGCACAATAATTATATGCTTTATGCGACATGAAATTTACCTTTATTTTATTTTTGTATTATAGCTTATTGAGCAACACCTGGTGTAACACGTTGCGGTTGAGTTGTTTTCAAGCCATCTGATACAGCATTAAGCTCTGTTTTAATTGTTTCACTTCTTGGTACACCCGCATTATCTGCTTCAGTTACCGCATCACCTAATTGTTTTGAAAAAACTTCACAGCCTTTAATATTGCCTGCGCCTGAAGTACACATAACATTACTTTGCTGAGTGGTATAAACCTTTTGTAGTGCTTGTTTTTGCTTTGCAGATTGAGGAGTTTGACTAGATGCATTGGCAAAAGAAATAGCAGAAACTATGCAAATACCAATACAACCAATTAATTTTCTTATATCCATTATATTCACTTACCTATTAATTCAGCACTATATCACTGATTATAGTTTTAAATAAGTATACCATTTAATGACATTAAGAAAATAATCTTCTTTTAAGATTTCAGCCATTATAAAATATAACGACTCAAATCTTGATCTTTGACTAGATCACTTAATTGTTTATTAACATAGGCCTTATTCACTTTAACTGGTGTCTCAGCTACATCTGGTGCATTAAATGATACTTCTTCTAGTAATCGCTCCATCACTGTATGTAGACGTCTTGCACCAATGTTTTCTACTTCTTCATTGATTTGCCATGACATTTCAGCAATACGTTCAATTGCAGATTTTTCGAATATAACATCAACACCTTCAGTTTTTAACAAGGCTTGATACTGCTTAACTAATGATGCATCTGGCTCAGTTAAAATACGCACAAAATCTTTAGTTGATAATGATTGTAATTCTACACGAATTGGCAAACGCCCTTGTAATTCAGGGATTAAATCAGATGGTTTTGCAACATGAAATGCACCTGAGGCTATAAATAGCATATGGTCCGTTTTAATCATGCCATACTTTGTTGAAACTGTACTACCTTCAACTAATGGCAATAAATCTCTCTGTACACCCTCACGAGAGACATCGCCACCACCTCTTGTATCAGAGCGTTTACAGACTTTATCAATCTCATCTAAAAACACAATACCATTTTGCTCAACTGATTCAACCGCTTTCGCTTTAACTTCATCTTCATTGACTAAACGAGAAGCTTCATCTTCTTCTAATAGTTTAAGCGCATGTTTTACTTTGGTTTTACGTTTACTTGTTTTCTTACCTGACATTGAAGAGAACATATCTTGGAGTTGGCTTGTCATCTCTTCCATTCCTGGCGGACCCATAATTTCCATATTCATCGCAGCTTGAGAGACTTCGATTTCAATTTCTTTATCATCTAGCTCGCCTTTTCGTAGTTTTTTGCGAAACATACTACGTGCAGAAGATTCTTTTTCTTCTGTTTTATCATCATTTTCAACACTAGGCTCATTTGCAAAACCAACACGAGACTCTTTAGATGGTTGTGGTAATAAGATATCTAAGACACGATTTTCTGCTGCTTCTTGCGCTTTTAATTTAACTTTTTCTTTCGCATCTTCACGTTCCATTTTCACAGCAACATCTGCTAAATCTCTGACAATTGAATCAACATCACGACCAACATAACCGACTTCAGTAAATTTTGTTGCTTCTACTTTAATAAACGGTGCTTTAGCTAATTTAGCTAATCTGCGAGCGATTTCTGTTTTACCAACCCCTGTTGGCCCAATCATTAAGATGTTTTTAGGCGTTACTTCAGGACGTAATTGATCATCTAACTGCATTCTTCTCCAACGGTTTCTTAGTGCAATTGCAACTGCTTTTTTAGCCTCATCTTGTCCAATAATAAAACGATCTAACTCATGTACAATTTCTTTGGGTGTCATCTGGGACATTGTATTCACCTTTTTATTTTTTTAATTTTCAAATTCAAACCTAACCAAATCAATGATTTCAATTAGTCTTTATCTTTTAATGCTTCAATGATTAAATTATGATTGGTATAAATGCAGATATCTGCGGCAATGGTTAAACTTTTCTCTACAATCTCTTGCGCACCTAGTTTTGTATTTTTAACCAATGCTCGAGCTGCAGCTTTTGCATAAGCTGAACCTGAACCAATTGATAATATACCCTCATCATCTGCAGCCATCACATCTCCAACACCTGAAATTAGAAGCGATGTTTTTTTATCAGCGACAATTATCATTGCTTCTAGTTTTTGTAGCATCTTATCCATACGCCACTCTCTTACCATCTCAACGGCAGCTCTTTCAAGCTGACCTTGATACATATCAAGCTTACCTTCAAACTTTTCAAATAATGTAAATGCATCTGCTGTAGCACCAGCAAAACCAGTTAATACACGATCACCATATAATCTTCTAACTTTAACAATATTATCTTTTGCAACCATATCACCCATTGTTGCCTGACCATCTCCACCAACGACCACTTCATCACCACGTCTTACACAAAGAATTGTTGTTCCACGCATCTGCATACTCTTTTCTCCAATTAATATCGAATTGTAAATTCATATATTGTGACAGATACTCAAAAGACAAGACTTGTTTCAGCAATTTCTTCAAAATATTCTGAAAATTCACTTGATTTCACAATAAAAATCGATAACATAAGGAGCTAGCTTGAAGTCGCGTAGCTCAGTTGGTTAGAGCACCACCTTGACATGGTGGGGGTCGTTGGTTCGAATCCAATCGCGACTACCATTTTTTTATTTTTCAATGAATTACAAAACCACAAATCATAATAAACCATACATAGTTACCCGCCGGATGGCCTATGGGGTGGTTTAGCTAAAGACTTTCTAACTTCCTTTTACAAACTAATTAATACCTTCTAAATAGCTACAATGTAGATATTTTTTGAATAACTTTAACTATAACAAATAATAGTATCAAATATATTTCAGAGATATGGAACATGGAAGAAACTAATGCAAATAACCTGCTGAATCAAATTAAAGACCAATATCCAGATTATCCAGAGCTTTATAACCTTATTGATTACATGCTTTATTGTAAAGAGAGAAGCATTCTCTTCAGTCTGAATGAAGAATTACAATGCCTTGATCCTACTATAGATAGCTTAACGGCATTAAATAAAAGCGAAATTGAAAACTTTATAAGTAATACTACTGATTCAAGTTTAGATACACTAAAAACAATTATAGAAAAACTTTTTGAATACGTAGAAAATAATAATATATTTTCTTATGATTCTATCTTATATACTGCTATTTTTAATTGCGCTAACAATCAGAAAAATACTAAAACTGCGTAAATAGCTAAAAATTAATAGCAAACAAACGGCCAACAGTGCGCCATTGACTTACTTTAAACTATACTGTATATTTATTATAGGGTTATAAGACTCGGATAATAACATTGATTTTTATTGAAACCGACATTTTTACTGAAGATTTGAAAGACTTACTTAGTGATGATGAATACTCAGATTTTCAAATGTATTTAGCAGAAAACCCACTAGCAGGTGATGTAATACAACAAACTAGCGGATTACGAAAAGTTAGATGGGCTATACAAGGTAGAGGCAAGCGTGGAGGTATTAGAGTTATATATTACTATGTCTTACCTGACTCACAAATTAGATTACTGTTAATCTATAAAAAAGGTAAAAAAGATGATCTAACGCTAGAGCAAAAAAAGATATTAAGGCAGTTAAATGAGAGGTGGCTGTGATGGAAGATAAACTTTTTAATCGATTGGTTGAAAGTATGCAACAAATGACTGAAATTATTGATGGCGAACGTTCACCATCTCGTGAATTTATAGTTGATGCAATGAAGGTTAAAGAAATACGCAATAAAACTGGGTTATCTCAGGCAAAATTTTCAAAACTTATTGATGTTAAATTAGCAACATTAAGAAATTGGGAACAAGGCCGTAGAGAACCCACTGGGCCTGCTAAAGCCCTACTCAAAGCAATATCCAATGACCCTAAACACGTTTTAACTGCATTATCAAAATAATATTGATTATCTACTTTCTTTATTAACCTTCCCACTATACACCAATAACTTACTAGCATTCTCACCATTTAATTGTAATGACATACAGCGTACACCACCCCCCATTTTACAAACCTGTGATGATAAAACAGGAATTACTTTTTTAGAAGTTAACGCTTGAACCTGTTTTAGTGCAATGGCATCTTCTGCAATACCAAACTGAGGTAAATAAATATGATCCTTAGTAACTAGCATATTGGTATATAAGCCACAAGCAGAACCAAAGCGACTATCATAAATATCACTACCATCATAAGGTGTCATAATTTCATGAATTTCGACTCCTGGCAAAGCGTTTTGTAAATCTGATTTTAATTCTTTCGAATAGGCTTTATCCTCTGGGTAGGCATTAATAACCAATACATTATTCTCAACAAAGCTTACAATACCATCGGCATGTTCAAGCCCCACTTGTTCATCAGCTTCTATAAAGGCTATATTTTTTAACCCCATTAAGCTTTTAAGCTCTTTTCTGGCTTCTTTTTCTGATAAATGATTATCTCTTAAGAATTTTCTACTTATTACCGCATTACCTATTTCATCACTGACAAAATTGCCACCATCATTTAATAAATCTGTTTTAGTAAAAGATAACTTTGCTTTTTTTGCTAATGCTAGAAAATTATCTTGTACTTCATCTGCTTGGGCTTGTCCTTCTATACCACTGCCCTGACCTTCAGCAGTATAACGAAACATGACTGGATGTAATGGATTAACAATCGTAAAATCACGCATCCAAATATCATCCATTGGATAAAGTAAAATATGTTTTGAATCAAGCGATGCATGATAACGTGAATAATTTTTACGATCACTTAAAATTAAGACATCATCACCATTAGCGATAATTTTTTTTGCATAATTTATTTGAAAATCAATAATATTTTCTTCAACATCATGATAATAGTCATCGTTACTAACAGGTGCTGCTAAAACGATTAATTCAGCAGTATAAGCGTTTGATAAAACCATAAAAGCTATTCCAAATAGTAGATAACTAAACCATTTAAATATACAACCATAACGCATGATTAGTCTCCATTTATTCTTAATTTACCCTTTCCATAGAGTAATCTCAATTACAGCATACTCATGCGCACAAAGCCAAACTTCAATTTTAACCAATACGTTATATCATATTTCTTTTATTTGTTTTATTGAATTTATTATAGTACAATTTACTCAAACAAAATAATCAAAATTTAAACTATCTCTACAATTCAAGGTGGGTTGCATGATTAGTATCGCAATTAATAAAGCATTAGGTTATAAGCCAAGTGCAGGACTTTGTTTTAGTCATGCTACACTTGCAGGACTAGCCAATGCTAGAGGTCCTGATGAATTTGCAACTTATATAAAACGGCGAGAATTACTCAGACATCCTTCTTTTGAAGACGCTTATACTACAGTCAAACAAATAGCATATGAAGCAGGATTTAATTCAATAGATGAATTTAAACAAATCTATACAGATGCTATGAAAAACCCTAAAGTACCTGAAAATGAAAGATTTCTTCGACAAATAGAACCCATTCAAGCTAAATACCTAGTCAATGCCATTTCAATCGCTGAGAAAAAACGCTTAGACCATGAAGACTTAACAGAACAAGATAAAATTTTATTATCAATTCGACCATTTTTCGATAGCGTCTCATTATATATGCATTTGTTTGAGCATGATGATTTAGATATAGTAACCAATTTAGAACCTCTACAAAATAAACAAAATATTACCCAAGCTAATGCAATTTTAAATGAAAGTAACGGCCACCCTATCAGTGATCCAAAAAATGACCATTCAAATCCAAAGGACTTTGGAATATACATACAAGCTGAATATATAGAACTATTTACCAAAAATACGCTTAAACAATTTCTAACTGATAATCTTAGGGCTGGCTTATCGTTTAATTTCTATTGTGCAGGCCATGCAATTAACGTAGGCTTTAATGGAAACACATATTATGTTATTAACCATGATAAAGAAATTTTAAGTGATCATATAGATGATATTTTACCATCGATTATGGCTGATCGGGCAATGTTTGAAAATGAACAAGGTGAAATTATTGTTTATGCCCAACTCTTAGGGGCTGAAAAGCCAAATTATATTCAAAAGCCTATTCCTAACCATCACAATATTAACGACTTAAAAAAAGAAACCCAAGTAGGAAAATTACTGAACCTTGCTTTTCGCTATGGAAATATTGAAGCAATACAAAGATATATAAATCTTATAAAACATTCTGACACTATAAGCCTAAATGAAAAACAAGAATTATTTCTATCTAAAGTACATAAAAACCCTGTAATATTAGGGTATAGAAACTGTTCTAAATTTAAAGGATTTAGTGGACTTTCCTACGCCCTTGGTAGAGAACATGAAGATGCTATTAGATTATTTATTCATGAAATTAAAAACTTTAATTTTTCTGAAGATGAAATTGAGGAGATTTTATTAGACTATGATCCCAATGGACTTCCTAAACTACATCATCTTATTCTATCTAATTACCAAAAATCGATTCATGCATTTATAAGTGCTTTAGCTGATATACAACTACCGAATCATCACAACAAAAACATTCTTTTAGCCTATGATAAAAATAAAATACCTGTACTACATTTTGCCTTTCTAAAAAATCGTCATCATATTATTAAACTATTTGTGAAAGGTATCGATCAATTTCCATCTGAAAATCTTAGTGATGAAGATAAAAAAGAGATTCTTTTAGCTAAAAATTCTATGGGAAAATCAGGATTACACCATGCTTTAGAAAATGAAAATATAAATACAATTGAATCATTTATATCTAGCATTAGTGAGATAAATTCATCTGATGCAATCAAGTTAGACATTCTTTTAGCATTCGATGGTAATATGCCAGGCCTTTATAAAGCCATTCAAAAAAATTATATACAGTCAGTTGATACCTATATAAAAAGTTTAAGTACACAAAATCTTTCAACTGAAATAAAAAAACAAATTATCTTAACAAATATTTATGCTGCAATTGAAGATAATAATTCCAGTTCTGTTATTAAATTACTTAATCTTTCAAAACAATTATTACCCAATTTACATGAAACACAAAGAGAGATTATTCTAAATACACTAAATTGCGCTTGTCAAAGAGGTAAAATTCAAACAATTACTGAATCATTAGCAATAATTCAAGCATCTAATCTATTTAGTAATACTGAAATAACAAATCTCTACTCTCAATATCTAGAACTAGGTATAAAGGAAGGGAATTTTAATATTGTCTCTCCTATTATACAATTTATAAGTCATTCTGAGTTATTTAAACAGAAAGAAGATATATTTAATCATATTTTAATCACAGCAATTGAACATAACCACATTAACATTATCGATTTATTACTTAGAACTTTAAATTGTTCAAATCTATCTAGTCCAGATAAAAAAGAGATTTACTCTAATACCTTAGAGCTAAGCATTAAAACAAATAAGCTTACAATTTGTAAATTACTACTAACATCATTAAATCAATCTATGCTATCTGATAATGAGAAAAAATCTATTTATAGCAATTTACTTTATAAGAACTTACCTATCATTACCCCAAAAATGCTAAGCATTATTTTTGATGTGCTTTGTCAATCAAGTCTACCTAATATTATTAATTTTCATTTACAAATACTAGAAACGGTGATTGATACAAATAGTCTCTTACTATTTGATATTACAATTAGCGCATTACACACGCTAAATCTTCCTAAAAGGAATTTATTTGATCTATATGCTAATAGCCTAAAAGCTATAATTAATTTTGAAAATATCCAATTGATCAATAAATTAATTAATAAGCTTAAGCATATAGATTTTGAGAGTTTTGAAAATAACAAAATAGCACTTTATAATGACCTATTCAAGCTAGCCGTTGATAAAAATAATCATAATATTATCAATATGCTATTAGATGATTTAAAAGACTCAAAATTAACAAAAGCTGCTCGGTTAAAAATAATTAATAATCTATTTAAAGTTGCTTGTGATAACTCAAACATCGTGTTAGTTGAACTATTAATAAATAAACTTAATCTATTTGAATTTACTCTGAATGATTTAACGTCACTATATAGTAATCTATTAGAGGAGAATATAAACTCAGTTATCACCCCTATTTTATTAAGTACTACAATCATAAGTGATCAGGCAAAAATACCGATTATTTGTCGAATTTATAATGCTCACCAAGATAATAAAGTAAAAGACAACTTAATCATTCAGTCTAATTTATTCGGTGATTCATTAGCTAAGCTATATACACTCTATAATAAACTCTGTGAAAGTCTACAAAATGACCTATTTAAGGTAATTGATTTTGGTGACTGCCCAGTAATTAATTTTAAAGGCCAACATAAAAAAGTACCTCATGGCATAGAAGAAATCTGGAGTAAATTAGTTGATAAAAGTGGTAATTTTAAATTATCCACACCTGAGGAGCTAAATAACACATTGAATTTCATTAAAGCATTAGGTGCTGAAAAATCTAATCGAACTTTAAGTATATTTTACACTTACCCAAAAACAACAGAGTTTTACCAACAAACTGCTAACCTATAAATAATCATTTAGATTGATTTTCCTATTAATGTCTAGTTGTATTTTCAGTTAAAATTATTAACAATAAGCCATATTACAACTTATCGTATTTAAATTTGCTTTAAATGAATAATAAGCTCAATAACAATCAAGATCCCGCTCCAATAGATTGGAATGCAATATCATTACCCGATAGCTGGAGTGATCAGTATAGGCTTTCTAATCCGCTTAGTTTATGTAAAGTTTTATCAATGATGGTGAAGAAAAAAAAACGCCAAAAGGTTCAATTACCTGACAAACTCGTTGGCAAAGATATTATACCAACCTATGCTCAACAAGAGTTTCATAACCTACCTAATGGTAATTATTCCAATACTTTAGCAACAGGTTATATCAAAGGGTTTGATATAGCAATGCTTGGCAAAATGAAACAATCAAGAAAACAAATTGCTCAAGCACTTAAATCTTGTCAAAGTGTTTTGGATATCGGCTGTGGTGGCGCTAGAACAACACAATCTATTTTTGAATCAGGTGTTAATGATATATGGGGGATTGATATTAGTCCCTATTTACTTAAACAAGCAGCCATAAATAATCCAGGTATTAAGTTTATTCATGCAAAAGCTGAAGATTTACCCTTTCGAGATGAACGCTTTGATGGTATTTCATGTTGTTATGTATTACATGAAATTCCACCTAAATATATCAGCCAAGCTTTAGATGAAATTCATCGAGTTTTAAAACCAAGTGGTTTATGCATCTTTGTTGAACCATCGCCTATCCACTATTATGGTCAATACTGGAAATTATTCAAACAATATGGATTTAAGGGAGCTTACTTTCGATTTCTATCACATTTTGTTTATGAGCCATTTGTCAAAAGCTGGCATAAATTAGATTTTGAATCATTATTAGTGAATAAATCATTTGATATTATTGAAACGATTAAAGAGACACCCAATTATTTATGGGTGGTTAGGAAAAAGGGTTAAAATAATATTTATTTAAACTGAAATACTAACAACATAAAAACATTTCAAACAAGACGCGATAAAGTCGCGTCTCTACAAATTATTAACCTATAAAGCAATCATTAATGATAAACTGGGAATTTTTCACAAAGTGTTAATACATTTTGCTTCACTTCCATCAACTTATCTTCATTTTCTAAGTTATCTAAAATATCACACATCCAATTTGTCATTAATTCGACTTCATCTTCTTTAAAACCACGCGTTGTAATTGCAGGTGTTCCCACACGTAATCCAGAAGTAACAAATGGAGAGCGCTGCTCATTGGGGACGGTATTTTTATTCACTGTGATATTCGCTCGACCTAATGCGGCTTCTGCTTCTTTTCCTGTAATACCTTTGTCCGTTAAATCAATTAAGCATAAATGATTTTCAGTACCACCAGAGACAACTTGATAACCACGTGATTTTAATACCTCAACCATTTTTTTGGCATTATGCATTACTTGTTGTTGATAGTCTTTAAACTCAGGCGATAATGCTTCTTTAAATGCAACAGCTTTTGCTGCGATCACATGCATTAATGGCCCACCTTGTGTACCAGGAAATACAACAGAATTTAATTTCTTCTCAATTTCAGGATTGCTTTTTGCTAAGATTAACCCACCTCTTGGACCACGTAACGTTTTATGTGTTGTTGTAGTGACAACATCAGCAACAGGTACAGGATTCGGATAAAGACCAGCTGCAATTAAACCTGCAACATGTGCCATATCTACCATTAAGTAAGCACCAACTGAATCTGCAATCTCTCTAAATTTTTGCCAATCAGCGACACCTGAAAATGCTGAGAATCCAGCAATAATTAGCTTTGGTTGATGTTCTTTGGCTAAACGCTCAACTTCTTTATAGTCAATATCACCTGTCTCTAAATCAAGGCCATATTGAATGGCATTAAATAACTTGCCTGAAAAATTAACCTTAGAGCCATGGGTTAAGTGACCACCATGAGGTAAGCCCATACCTAAAATCGTATCGCCTGGGCTAATAAGTGCTAACATTGCAGCTTGGTTTGCTTGTGAACCTGAATGAGGTTGAACATTAACATAATCTGCACCAAAAAGTTCTTTTGCACGTTCAACTGCTAACTCTTCAGCTACATCAACATACTCACAACCACCATAGTAACGCTTTCTTGCATAACCTTCTGCATATTTATTCGTTAAAACAGAACCTTGTGCTTCCATAACATTTTTTGATGCATAATTTTCTGATGCAATTAACTCAATATGCTCTTCTTGACGGCGCTTTTCCAATTCAATAGCTTCATATAATTCACGATCATACATTGCAAGTGACTCCTTTGGTTTAGAAAACATAATATTGGTCTCCCAATTCAAATCTTAATAGCTTAAACATTATTGATAATATGCAAACCAAGTACAAGTATTAGTCGTAAGCTTTTATTAAATTAACGATTAATCAGATATATAGTTAAATAAAATGATTATCAACGCACCGTTTATGCTGCAACTGCTCTTGTTTTATGTTTTGGAAAGCATAGCCATAATAACAAAAATCCTACTATGGCACAAATCACTGACGCACCAAGAATTCCCATTTTAGCTTCAACCATCAACTGTGCATTTTGACCAAAGCTTAATTCAGCAACAAAAATTGACATGGTAAAACCAATACCCAAAAGAATACTCAAAGGAAGAAAGTATATTAATTTCATACCTTCAGGTAACTTAGCAATTTTTAAAAATACACATAAACTGACTATAAAAAATATCCCCAATGACTTACCTAAAACTAAGCCTAAACCAACACCTAAGGTTAATGGTGAACTTAAAAGCTCAGCATAATCGATACCACCGAGCGCAACACCCGCATTGGTTAATATAAATATAGGTACAATATAATACATTACAGGTACATGTAGCTTATGTTCAAGCTTTTCTAATGGTGTTTCATAATAAGTTACAGCTTTTTCTAAGGCATTTAAAATTGCATGTGAGCTTTCAACAAAAGCCTCACCTGTTTTTTCCCTTAAGCCATTAAATTTACAAGTTAAATGCTCTAAGACCTTTTGTACTTCTTCGGGGTTATAAATATCTTTAGCTGGTACTGCTAAGGCAACTAAAACACCTGCAATCGTTGCATGAACACCACCATATAATAAGGCATACCATAATACTGCACCAACTAATAGATAAGGCCAGATATGTCGAACATTAGCACGATTTAAAATAAACAAAATAATCATCATGGCAAATGCTAGCCCTAAATAACCCCAAGCTAATGTTTGCGTATAAAATATAGCGATAATGATCACAGCTAAAATATCATCAACAACTGCAGCAGCAGAGACAAAAATAAACATAGGTTTTGGTATTCGTGAACCTAATAGCGCCATTACACCTAAAACAAATGCTAGATCTGTCGTCATAGGAATCGCCCAGCCAACCAAGGTTTCATGACCATAATTAATCCAAACATAAATCAAAGCTGGCACAACCATACCACCAATGGCAGCAACAATAGGCAATAGTGCTTTTGACAATGTTTTTAACTCTCCGGCAACGATTTCACGTTTTACTTCTAAGCCAACAAGTAAAAAGAAAAATGCCATTAAGCCATCGTTAATCCAATGACTAATTGTTTTTTTCAATGAGAATGTACCGATACTAATACCTGCAATTGCTTTTTGCATATCAAAATAACTTGCTTGATACTGTGTATTTGCCCAAATCATTGCCAAAATTGCGCAAATAAATAAAATCACAGCACCAGCAACTTGGCTTCGAGTAAATGACTCAAATACATCTTTAACTTTTAATAACTTTTTAAGCCTAGATATACCGTTACTTGTTTTGTATGCCTGCATAAGCTCTACTCTCATTAATTTGACTTAAGATAACTCAAGTCTACCAACAAGCCTGTTTTATTTCAGTAAGTTTTGCTATCCTAGGCATAAGAAAAATTTAAAAATATAATTTAATAATTCCAATGAAAGAAAATAACTCTATTGATGAAGAAATTAAAAGCAAAACACAAGTTAAGAAAGAATTACTTGAAATTACAAAAGTAGGTGAACAACTGATTGCTCAATCAACTACAGTTCTCAGTCGCCTACCCTTAAATAATGAAATTAAAAATGCCATTTTGGATGCGAAAAAGATGAAAAAAATCGCACTAAAAAGACAAATTGGCTATATTGGAAAATTACTCAGAAATAGTAATTTTGATGAAATTAATGCCGCTTGGCAAATTATTCAAGCAGAAAACCAACTAGGTAATCAACGATTTAAACAAATTGAAGCCGTCAGAGACAAGCTAATTAATGATCAAACAAAACAAGCACTTGAAGCTTTTTTTAATCAATATCCATTAGCAGATCGACAATTAATCCGTCAATTAGTCAAACGTGCTAGAATCGAAATTAATGAAAATAAAGAATCTAAAAAAGCTTACCGTGAGCTATTTCAGGCAATTAAAAATGTTATCGAAAAAGAAACTTCAGAATGAATTTTTCTTAGCTTCTAATATGATTTCAACCATTTTCTGATGTGCTTTATCAACTGGTTTTGACTGGATAAACCAACCAAAAAGCTCCTGATCCTCACAAGCTAATAATTGATGGAATGCATCCTTTTCTTTTTCTGTTGCGTTTAGATAATGATGTTCTACATAAGGTTTAAGTACTAAATCTAACTCTAACATGCCTCGACGAGCAGCCCAACGAATACGATCTAATTGTTTGTTTTCTTCTGACATAGATGCCTACTTTATATAAGTTATACGATTAATTTTTATTAACTCTATTATAACGGATATTTGACTGAATAAAATAAATTGCTATACTAGTTCGATAAACTTCAACTGAAGTACCTCCATGAGCGAAAAAAAAAGTATTAATCTTAAATTTTATAATTATTGAATTCAACCATGATAAATTCAGCTAAGTAACATTTAAAGGAGCAAATACATGGCACGTCCCGGTCTGACTTTTGAAGAAGTTCAAGAAGCCGCAGAAAAATTAATACAACAAGGTGAAAACCCAACAATTATGCGTATTCGTGAAACATTAGGTGGTAAAGGTAGCCCGAATACAATCAGCAAGTATCTAAAAGAGTGGAAAATGAAAACACAAGGTAAATCTACCACTATAGAATCAAGTCAAGAAATAGAAGCTACGCCAACTAAACCAACAGAAACGATAGAGACTGAGACGATGACACAAACACCTCACCAACCAAAAGCAACCTTTAGAATTGATACTTCAACAGATAAAAATATTCAAATGCTTGTTGCTCATGCCCAAGAATTTAGCCAAGAGATTTTAGCTTCAATGTCAAATGAGTGGGATAATATCTTAAATGAAAAAGATACTAATATTAAAATTAGACGCTTGCATGCAGCTTTAATCAAAGAACAATCAAGAAGAGAAGCAGCTGAGCAAATTGCACGAGAGACAAAAACCTACTCAGCAATGATCAAAGATCAAGTTAACCAAAGAATTCATGATGTTAAAGAATCACTAGAAGAGCAAATTACCTTTTTGAAAAATCAAATCAAATCATTGAAAAAAGAAGCTGAAGAGAATTTACTTTACTACCGTGAAAAATTAGATAACGCAAATAAAGCATTAGAGAATAAATTAAAATAAAATTAATTCACTACTAGGCTTTTTAGCTATTTCATCATAGAATCAATTGATTATCATTTTTAAAAGAGCTTGATTCTAGGATGAAACGCTTAAAAAAATTACTCCCTTTAATAATCTTAATTATTCTATTGGTTATTGCTTATTTTCTTGATTTACAAAAATATTTCTCCTTTAGTTACTTACAAGAACAACACGTAGCACTAGCTCAATGGACTGAAACGCATTTTCTTTTAGCTTCTATGATATTTTGTGTTTGTTATATTATTGCCGTTGCTATTTCTATTCCAGGTGCTTCATTTCTAACCATTACAGGTGGTTTTTTATTTGGTGTTGTATTGGGAAGCATTTATGTTGTCATTAGCGCAACGATTGGTGCTGTTATTATTTTTCTAGCAGCTAAAACAGCACTTGGTAGCTGGTTTGAGAAAAAAGCTTCCAGTTATAAACTCGATAAGTTTGCTCATGGGTTTGAAGAAAATGCGTTTAGCTATTTATTAGTATTAAGACTTGTACCATTATTTCCATTTTGGTTAGTTAATATTGTCCCTGCTTTATTTAATATTCGTACTTCTATCTATACACTATCTACTTTTTTAGGCATTATACCTGGTAGTATCGTCTATGTTTTAGTTGGTAATGGTATTTCTTCTGTTATTGCTGAAAATAAAACACCCAATTTTGGCATTATCTTTGAGCCTTATATCCTTGCGCCATTAATTGGCCTTGCTATTTTATCGCTAATACCTGTTGTTTATAAAAAGATTAAAGCTAGGAGTAAACTTAATGCCAACAAAGAAAGTTGATTTATGTATCATTGGTGCTGGTGCTGGTGGATTAAGTGTTGCAGCTGTCGCATCCCAACTTGGTGTTAATACAGTTTTAATTGAAAATCATAAAATGGGTGGTGATTGCCTTAACTATGGCTGCGTCCCATCCAAAGCACTATTAGCTGCAGCTAAAAAAGTTTACTCAATGAAACATGCAACTAAGCTTGGCGTGCATACAACAGGTATTGAAGTCAATTGGCAAGAAGTTAAAGCACACATTAAAGCTACCATTAAAACCATTGAGCCACATGACTCTAAAGAACGCTTCGAAGGTTTAGGTGTTGATGTAATATTTGGTAATCCAACCTTTATAGATGACAAAACCGTGACAGTTAATCAAGATGAAATCAAAACAAAATATTTTGTTATTGCCACAGGTTCCTCAGCAAGTATTGCACCTATTGAAGGCATCGATACTGTTGATTATTTAATTAATGAAACTATTTTTGATATTGATCACTTACCAGAGCATTTAATTACCATTGGCGCAGGCCCCATCGGTTGTGAATTATCGCAGGCGTTTAAACTATTAGGCAGTGAAGTAACCCTTATTGATATGGGTCTACTACTACCTAAAGATGATCATGAATTAACTGATATCATTCGCCAGCAGTTAATTAGTGATGGTATTAGACTATATGAAAAAACTAATATTATCTCTGTTAAAGAAGATGATAATAAAGAGATCATTGTCACCATTGATAAAGATAATCAAAAGAAAGAAATTAAAGGTAGTCATTTATTAATGGCAACTGGTCGAAAGGCGAATGTTGAAAAGCTTAAGCTTGAACAAGCAAATATTGAATACTCTAAAAAAGGCATTCCAGTTGATAAACGACTAAGAACAAATAAAAAACATATCTATGCAATTGGTGATGTGACAGGTGGATTACAGTTTACCCATATGGCAGGCTTTCATGCAGGTATTGTTATTCAAAATATGTTATTTAAATTACCTAAAAAGCATCTAACGAATGCAACGCCTTGGGTAACCTATACAGAACCAGAACTTGCGCATGTTGGCCCATTATTTTCAGAGCTTCAAAAACAAAACCCAGATATTAATATTATGTCACTTTCATTAAGCAATAATGATCGAGCACAAGCAGAAAAAGAAACCAATGGCAAAATTAAAGTTGCCGTTGATAAAAAAGGCCATATATTAGCAGCATCAATTGTCTCCCCTTGTGCTGGGGAAATGATTTATCCATGGATTATGGCTGTTAATGAAAATATGAAACTAAGTAGAATCACAAGTATAATTGCCCCTTATCCAAGCTGGGGTGATATTTCTAAACGCATTGCAGGAAACTACTATACGCCTTTATTATTCTCAAATAAAATGAAGAAATTAGTGCGTTTTCTTTTAAAATTTTAAGAAATGAGCAGTGTATGGCTAATTTTAATACCCACCTAAGTTCAAGTGTTTGTCTATCTTCAATCGCTTCTATTTGTTTTTATAATATTGATATGTTTTCGCTTCATCAAGCGATTAATCTTGCTATGATTGGCATTTTTTCAGGTTTTATTGCCGATATTGACTCTGATGATGACTATGCCAGTGAATTAATTTTTACATTGTTTGGATTTATTTGTGCCATTTTTATAGTATTAAATTTTACACTTCAGCAATATTCTATATTACTTAATCTAATTATTTTTATCGTTATTTACGCTAGCTTCCGTTATGGATTAACTCATCTAATACCGAGATTTACACAACGTAGAGGTGTGTTTCATTCGATTCCATTTGCTTTCGTTTTAGGCTTTGCAACGACATTGATTGCTGTTCATATGATTAAGGTAAGTATTGAAATTGCCTGGTTTGCCGGCCTATATGTTTTCTTTAATTATCTACTACATTTAATTTTAGATGAAATTTATGCCGTTGACTTAGCCAATAACAGTTATCGATCAGGTTATTTTTCATCCATTAAATTCATTAGTTTAAAGCCCTGGTGGCCTTATCTTATCTGCTATGTTTTAATTGCGATTATGATTTATTTTCTACCAAGCTTTAATTCTCTTATTAAAGGACCATTAGCATTGTCTAATTTTGAAGCTATCTGGTATCATTTAGTTTAATATATTAAGCATAATTTTATTGATCAATTAAATAGGTGAAAAATGGATGCATTCTACTCACAACTAACCAACTCTCTAAGTCATATCAGTATTGTTTTTGGTATTTTAACACTCATTGTCAATTTGATATTCTCTGCAGGTGTTGCTAAAGATATCGGTAATTTACACCAACGAGGTATTCCTACACAGTTTGTTCCTGGTTTTGCTTGGATTATTGCAACTTTAGCAATAGGAATTTGGGCAGCACTTATTTATTGGTTGATGCATCATTCATCTTTAGCTCGTAAATTCTAACTATATTATGCTTGTTGAAAGTAAATAGTATTTATAATCTATAGATAACATCAATCATCATTTATAATATCTAATGAAATCACAATTAGTTAATATTAAAAAAGATCATTCAACCAAAAACAAAAATCATCTATATAGTGTACTTTCTAAAGTCTTTGATGATGCGATAACTCTACCATTAATTGACCAATTATTAGATCAAAGCTGCTTTTTAAATCAAATTGAATTTTATTTTAATGATGATAATCAAGTTATCGGTTTTAATTCCTTTAGAACATTTAAATTAACTTTTAATTCAAAAACATATTATATCAGTAGAGGTTTTTCTAACATCGCAAAGGGTTTTAGGGGTAATAAAACAGCAGCTATTTTTGTTGCTAAATCAGTACTGAAAGTTAAATTTAAAACACTTTTTTCAAATAAAAAACACTATTTTTTCTTTATTGCTTCAGGTGTTGGTAATTTTTATTCATCATATAAATACCTCAATCAAAAGCTATTATACCCAAATATTTTTGCCTCTATAGAGAATGAGCACTACAAACAACTAGCTCAAACAGTCATACATCATTTCGATTATCAAATAACTGATAACAACCCAATTAAAATTAAAGATCCCTATGTGATTAAAGAGCGGCTTGATTTGAATTTTAATAATAAAACGTCTAAGGAAAAAGCAATATTAAGCTACTTTCAAAATCATTCTCAGTCATCTGAAAATTCATTAACTACTATGGTTTATATTAATTGGCAAATGATATTTTCAGTATGCCTAAGATATCTTAAAATAAAAATTTAATTCAAATCTCAAAGCATTACACAGATGTTAGTTTTGAACTTACAAGCCAATTAAGGCTAATTCCTCATTCAGCAGCTTTAATAGCTAATAACACTTGATACTAAATTAACCTACACTTAGACGCTGGCGATAAATCTCATAAAGTGTCACACCTGTAGCAACTGATACATTTAAACTTTCGACTTGACCTGCCATTGGCAGTTTAATTAAGTAATCACATTTTTTACGTGTTAATTGGCGTAATCCCTTACCTTCTGAACCCATCACGATCGCTAATGGTATCGTACAATCATGTGTATAAAGCGTATCTTCTGCTTCACCTGCTAAGCCCATAACCCAAACCCCCATTGCCTTTAATTGATCAATAAAGCGAGCTAGGTTTGTTACATAACTAACAGGAATCACTTCAGCTGCGCCTGAAGCTACTTTACTAACCGTTGCATTAATCGGTGCTGATTTATCTTTCGGCATGACAACGCAAGTTACTTTTGCCGCTTCTGCAGTCCTTAAACATGCACCTAAATTATGCGGATCAGTGATACTATCTAATATCAGTACTAAAGGCTTCTCATCTTTTTGAATTAAATCGAGTGCTTGTACTTCATCTAATAAATTATCACAAGGCTGACAGAGCATAACAATCCCTTGATGAATGCCACCTTCACTACGTAAATCTAACTGTTGGCGCTCAACAAATGAGTAATGTAGATTTCTCGCCTTTATGATATCTAATAATTCCGATAGCTTTGTACTGTCTTGCTTACCTGATTGGATTAATACTTGTTCTACTGATTCCGGAGCCGATTTTAAGCGACTTTTCGCTGCATGAATGCCATAAATAACTGATTTCATAATTGTGATCCAAAAATATCAACTGTCTTTTTTATAATGCTTAAATTAGCGTCTTTTTACTAGATAAAGACTACGAATAGGAATTTGAAAGTGATGTAACTGAATGATAATTTCATCAAGATAACCTTGGCATATTTGACGAATATCTGCTTCATGATATCCTTCTTCAAGCAATTGTTCTGCAAAATCATTAATATACTTAACGATCTCTTCTTTTATTTGATCAAGACGTTGCTGTGGGCTTAAAATATATGCATGACGATTTTTCGGCTTTGACCATGCATCATAGCGATCTTGTAAATATTCAGCAAACTCTTGAATTGATTGATGTAATACCGCTGAAGCCGTTGTTCCAATCTCATCCTGGCGCTTTAATTGTAGTAATGTTGCCTGTTTCTGTAGATAGACATCATCTTGATTGACTGTTTCTATTGGCATTTCTGTACAAGCACTGTCATGAGATAGCTCACTAATTCTTTTTCTACCAGCTAATGTCGCTTTTTTAACTCTTGACATGAATAATACCCTATGGATTCCCTCTATTAGCTCTCTAAAACCATTTTATCTTATATCTTAAATAATATCATAAATTCCCAAGCTACAGTAATTTTACAAGCTTAAAGCGACATTTTCTTAATTTTTTTATAAATATCATCAAAAGCACCATTACTCATAATCACAATATGACTTGGTTTTTTTATAATTTGCGGTAATTTATCCAATAAAGCATCAACACTATTAAAAACATCGCTTCGCTGCTGTGCGCCATTAATTAATTCATCCCATTTAAGCCCAACACCTTCAGGTTGAAATAACATTAAATGATCCGCATCTTGAAGTGCGTCAAATAGCTTTTGACCATGTACACCCATTTTCATTGTATTTGAACGAGGCTCTAATATAGCAATTAATTGATCATTACCTATATTAGCTTTGACTGCCTCTAACGTTGATTTAATGGCTGTTGGATGATGTGCAAAATCATCATAAACATAAACATTATCTTGAGTAACTATTTGCTCTAAGCGTCGTTTCACACCCTGAAAATTTGATAGTGCTTCTATTGCAACGACAGGCTCAATACCCACAGTTGATGCAACTGCAATTGCTGCTAAAGCATTATAAACATTATGACGCCCTAATAAATTCCACGTTAGTCGACCCTTGATTTTATTCTGATAATAAATATCAAAAACACTACCATCTGCCTCTAATAATTTTGCTTGCCAATTGCCAACAGATAACCCGAAAGTCATGACAGGACTCCATACGCCTTGAGCCAATACATCGGTAATTTCTTGATCATCTGCATTGATAATCAGTTGACCACACCCTGAAACACCACGCACCATATGATGAAATTGGCGTTTAATTTCATCTAAGTTTTTAAAAATATCGCCATGATCAAATTCTAAATTATTAATTACCGCAATCTCAGGATAATAATGGACAAACTTAGAACGCTTATCAAAAAAAGCTGTATCATATTCATCTGCTTCAATTACAAACCACTCTGAATCTGTTAGCCTTGCTGAAACATCATAATCATTAGCAACACCACCAATTAAAAACCCTGGATTTAAGTTCGCATGATCTAAAATTTTAACCACCATAGATGTCGTTGTTGTCTTGCCATGTGTACCAGAGATTGCAATGACGCGTTTATTGATTAATATTTTTTCATAAAGCCATTGAGCGCCTGACTTTAAAGGTACCTTTTGATTCATCATTGCTTCAATTATATCAACACCTCGTCTCATTGTATTACCAACAATGACTTCATCTGGTTTATAAATATCCAACTGTGCCTTGTCATAGCCTGAATAAATCTCAATGCCTTGACTTTCTAATAGAGGTCCCATTGGTGGATAGCTTGCTTTATCTGAGCCTGAAACTTGAAAGCCAAGCTGACGTGCTAACAATGCGAGTGACCCCATAAACGTACCACAAATACCTAAAATATGAACTTTTTTCTCCATTATCAAAGCCCTTCAGATTTGATTTTATTAATTATATTTGAGGTTGATAAGCCTTCTGTTAAACGAATTGTCTTCACTTGGCCACCATGTTTTAATACATGTTCATTGCCAGCAATTTCATGAATTTCATAATCAGCACCTTTAACTAAAACATCTGGTGATAATTCACTAATAATACGCTCTGGTGTCTCTTCTTTAAATGCGACAACCCAATCTACACATTCTAAAGCACTTAATAAAGCCATTCGCTCAGCTAGTGGTACAATTGGGCGTGATGGGCCTTTAAGGGTTTTTACTGACTCATCAGTATTAACGCCAACAATAAGTCGATCCCCCATTGCTTTTGCTTCTTTTAAATAATCGACATGGCCCTGATGCAAAATATCAAAACAACCATTGGTAAAAACAACTTTTTCACCTTGTAAATGTGCTTGATGCATGGCCGCTTTAATTTCACTTTCACTCAAAACACCAAAAGGGATTTGTGTTGATACATGTAATGCATGATATAATTCTGGCAATGTTAATGTTGCAGTTCCAAGCTTACCTACAACAACGCCAGCTGCCGTATTGGCAAACTTCATTGCTTCTTGATAACTATAACCAACAGATAATGCCATACCCATAACTGCAATTACTGTATCACCAGCACCTGTCACATCATAAACTTCTTTAGCATGTGTCGGGATGCTATAAGTTTTACCTGTATGATGAATGATCATCATACCTTTTTCACTGCGTGTGACTAATAGTGCTTCTAAATCTAATGTTTGAATTAAAGCTAAAGCTTTTGATTTTATTTCTTCTTCACTGTGACAAAATCCAACAACGGCTTCAAATTCTTTCATATTCGGTGTTATCATCGTAGCACCCTGATACTTTTCAAAATCAGTACCCTTAGGGTCAACTAAAATACGTACTTGATGATTTCGAGCTAATTGAATTAATGCTTGGGGATTACTTAATGTGCCTTTGCCATAGTCAGATAAAATAATTGCGCCAACTGACTGAATAACTGCTTCTACATGCTGAATTAATTTTATTTTATCTACCTGATGAAAACCTTCTTCGAAATCCATGCGAATCAATTGCTGGTTCTGCGATAAGACACGAAGTTTTGTGATCGTTGGTAATCCAGTTTCGACAAAGTGAGTATTAATTTGTTGTTCTTGTAATTTATTTTTAAGGCTTATTGCAGCTTCATCTTCACCTACACAACCACATAAATAAGCCTTGCCTGATAATGCAGCAATATTTAATGCCACATTACCTGCCCCACCTGCTCGCTCTTGTATTTTATTAACATGAATCACAGGTACTGGCGCCTCCGGTGAAATTCGCCTGGTTAGCCCTTCCCAATAACGATCTAGCATCACATCGCCAACTACCAAGACATTAGCATTTTCAAGTGTTAAACTCATTCTTAAGCCTTAAATTAAATGTTAGAATAACTTGATTTGAATCGATTTTACGTGAAAATAAGAAGAAGTTACACCCCCAACCATTCTTAAAAGAGAAGATAAACATAAAGATATATAAAAATATGAGCATTTACATTATTTCTGATTTACATCTAAAACAAAATGACCCTGAGGTCTTTAATCAGTTTAAACAATTTTTAAAGCAAATTTCGAATAATAAAAACACATTATATATCCTCGGTGATTTTTTCGAATACTGGGTTGGCGATGATGTAGAAGATCTATTTTCTCAATCGGTCATTGCCTTATTAAAATCTGCTACAGAGCATGGTTTATCAGTTTATTTTATGCATGGTAATCGTGACTTTCTTATTGGTGAAATATTTGCACATAAATGCGGCATTCAATTAATTGATGACCCCTTTTATCTACATTGGAAAAACCAATCGATTTGCTTAATGCATGGCGATTTATTATGTACCGATGATACAAGTTATTTACATTATCGAAAAATTGTACAGTCATCATGGTTTAAATGGTTTTTTCTAAACCTACCACTTAGATTGAGAAATAAAATGGCCAATAAAATGCGCATCAAAAGTAAAAATCGTAACCGCTATGAAATAAATTTTGATGCTACTGAAAAAGGCATTAATCATTATGCTAGAGAATGCCCTATTATCATCCATGGTCACACCCATAAATTAGCCATTCACAAACATGCCAATAAATTACGTTATGTTTTAGGTGACTGGCATAAAGATCAATATAGTTATATTCAAATCAATGATCATATAACATTATATAACTCTGGAGTTATGCAAAATGCCTGAATTACCTGAGGTTGAAACCGTACGAAATGGTCTTGCACCTAACCTTGAACATAATACGATTAAAGCTATTGATATCCACTTTCATACCTTAAGATACCCAATTCCAGAACTTAAGCACTTAGTTGGTCAAAGCGTTGAAAAAATTTACAGACGAAGCAAGTATCTTATATTTGAGTTTCATCATGGCAACTTACTGGCTCATTTAGGCATGAGTGGCATTTTTCGCCTCTATGATTTACCTGCACCACAAAAACTTAAACATGATCATCTTGAGTTTTATTTTGATGATTTTGTATTACGCTACCATGATCCAAGACGCTTTGGTGCAATACTTTGGAGTGATCAACCCATCGAACAGCATCAGCTAATTAAATCACTTGGCCCAGAACCATTATTAGATACATTCAATGTTAAATACTTGCAGTCAAAACTTAAAAAAACGAAAAAAGCGATCAAACTTGCAATTATGGATAGTCAAATTGTTTGTGGTGTCGGCAATATTTATGCTTCTGAAGCACTATTTAAAGCTAAAATTCACCCACAATTACCTGCCAATCAACTAACATTAGAACAATGTAAACTACTGATTGATTCAATTAAACAGATTCTCACATCTGCAATCAAACAAGGTGGCACAACACTTAAAGATTTTAAAAACTCCAACGGCAAGCCCGGTTACTTTGCACAGCAACTCTCTGTATATGCTCAAGATAAAAAAACTTGTCCTAACTGTAAAAGTACAATTGAAAAAATAACACTTGGGCAACGTAGTACTTTTTATTGCCCAACTTGCCAACAATTATAACTTAATGACGCATTAACTCTTTTAGTGCTGATTTAATTAATCCTTCCGTCGTATCAGCTTGATCTTTAATTTTAAAGATCACCTTTTGCGCTTCGCTTTTACGATAACCAAGTGCAATCAAAGCTTCTGTCGCCTCATTAGTTTTTCCAGATTCATTACCTATAGCTATTTGTGGTTGGTCTTTTGATGATGTATTTGAAGCCAATGCTGTATTAATCTCAGATAGTGATAGTGTAATTTGTGGAATCTTATCGCGCATCTCAACAATTAAGCGCTCTGCTGTTTTTTTGCCAATCCCAGGAATACTCACTAATAAAGCACTGTCATCACTTTCAATACAAGATAAAATCGTATTTGCATCCATCCCAGATAAAATAGCCAATGCCATTTTTGCACCAATACCATTGACTTTAATTAATTCCTGAAACAGCTTTCTATCTGTTTTACACTTAAAGCCATAAAGAAGGTGCGCATCTTCTCTAACAATTAAATGTGTATATAAGATGGTCTCATGATCTAATTCAGGTAATTGATAGATGGTTGTCATCGGTGCAAGTATTTCATAACCAACACCACCGACCTCAACTAATAATAAAGGTGCTTGCTTTTCAATTAAAATTCCTTTGATTCTTCCAATCATTCTCTTAATCGTCCTCTTACAATTTTTGATGCACCAGATAAATGCTTTAGTGATTGCGCCGTATGAAAGTGACAAATTGCAACTGCTAATGCATCTGCTGCATCCGCCTGTGGTTTTGCACTTAATTTTAAAAAACTCTGAACCATATGTTGCACTTGAGATTTTTGAGCTGCACCTTTACCTACAACGGCTTGTTTAATCTGTTTTGCTGAATACTCAGAAGTATCTAGCTTATGATGTGATAAAGCAACCAATGCAGCCCCTCGGGCTTGGCCTAATTTTAATGCTGCCTGAGGATTTTGAAACATAAAAATTTGCTCAATTGCAGCTTCATCTGGCCTATAAGCTTGAACAATTTGTGAAATACCATCAAAAACCTCATGCAAACGATCATGTTGTAACTCACTTTTGATACGAATACAACCGCTTGTAACATACTCACACTGTCGGCCAATCGCCTTAACAATACCAAAACCAGTTATCCTTGAACCTGGGTCTATCCCTAAAATTAACATAATTATTGTGCCAGTAATGCTAAAACATCCGCTGAAATCTCGGCATTACTATAAACATTTTGAACATCATCTAAGTCTTCTAATCTTTCAATCATGTTTAAGACTTTTTCAGCTGTATCTTTATCTAAATCCGCTTTGGTTGATGCAATCATCGTCACTTCTGCATTTTCTGCTTCAAAGCCTGCCTGATCTAGCGCATCTTTTACATCAGAGAAGTTATCCGCTGCTGTAATAACTTCAACACCATACTCATCTGATGTTACATCTTCTGCGCCTGCTTCTAGTGCAACTTCAATAATTTCATCTTCATTAACTTCTAAGCTAAAGCTAATAACACCTTGTTTAGAAAATAAATAACTAACTGAACCATCGGTGCCTAAATTACCACCTGCTTTTGTAAAGGCATGACGAACTTCTGCAACCGTACGATTACGATTATCAGTCATACAATCAACCATCAATGCAACACCACCTGGTCCATAACCTTCATAACGAATTTCTTCTAGTTGTGTTGTATCATCACCGCCTGCACCGCGCTTAATCGCTCGATCGATTGTATCACGCGTCATATTCTGACTTAATGCAGTCTGCACTGCTGCTCTTAATCGTGGATTTGCAGTTGGGTCATCACCACCCATTCTAGCAGCAACGGTTAATTCACGAATCAATTTGGTAAAAACTTTCCCTCGTTTGGCATCTTGAGCAGCTTTTCTATGTTTGATATTTGCCCATTTGCTATGTCCTGCCATGTAACCACCTGTTTTTCTATTAAATATTTTATTTGAATCTACGCTAATGGTTATTGTAGCAATCTTGCAAGCATTTGAAAACTCATCTAATCTTTCTAAAAAGTAAATTTAATTTTAACTCAATGATAAAAGGATTCGATGTATAATGGATACACCGCTTAAAGAAATATTAAATCCCAGTAAGAAAGTCTTTGTTGTCAATGCAGATGAAACATTATTAAAAGCAGCTCAAATTATGGCAGAGAATAATGTAGGCTCATTATTAGTCAATGATCATAATGGTGATTTTCAAGGTATTGTGACTGAACGTGATTTTGCCTTTAAAGTTGCAGCTAAATCAATTGATACAAAAACAACACTTGTTAAAGCAATTATGACACCTGATTTAATTACAATGAACTATAATGCTACTGCATATGATGCCTTTAAAGTAATGACACAAAAACGCATTCGCCACTTACCAATCTATGATGATAACCGTACATTTTTAGGTCTGTTATCTATTGGTGATCTAATCAAGCATATCAGTTCTCGTTATGCTGAAAAACATGAAGAAGTTGAGCACTTATATCAGTATATTAATCAATAAAATATTTTTATTCATTACCGCTGGGGCTTGGCAATATTGGTGTTGATTGAGAGGATAGATATGTTTTCTCCAAAAATGGGGTTGGTAACAAAAGCTCCTGCATTGATTGAGCTTCTGGTTTAATAGAGCGCCGCCATGTTGTTTCGACATGATGTTTACTTATTGTATTTTCATTTTCTTTCAGGCATTTATACAATGCCGAACTATTATTACTAGAGTATTGATCAATAACAGCTAATGTCTGATCAAATAGCATACTTAATAACTTTAATGATTTATCAGGCAAACTTAGGCTATCGGACGATAGGGTATCAATTAGTAATTTTTGGTATACAGTTGCGTATTGGTACATACATTCTCTTAAAAACTCAAATGGTGGAACCATTTTTTTTGTTGCTTTATATTTATCTGCTTGCAAAATATCGAATGAATCAATGAATTCTTTGAGGTCGTTGATATGCTTTTTCTCAAATTCTAAAAAGATTGAACTGTAATTTTCTAATGTATTCAATATGCTTGATAATAATTTTGTTTTTAATTGTGAAGTTAATTCAGCAAAAATCATTATCTCTTTAAAATCTATTGTTAAATAATTAGTTATATCAATTCCACTAGAATGATTTGAGTGCTTTAAGGCCAAAAGCAATTGTCTAAAACAGTGACTTTTCATTGCAATAAGTTTTGCATCGTGATCAATTAAAAGGCTATACTCAGGCAGCTGGGTTGTTAATTGAAATAGCTCTTTTAATTTGCTTAAGTCCTTTGAAAAGGCTTGATTATTAATAGACTCATAATCTCTCTTATGATTCTCAGATAAATATGGCAAATTTAAATATTTGTTAATAAAACTTTTTTCACTTTCTAAATAATATTTAGTTTCTACCAACCAAAGGTTTAACTGATGACTTTGTAATTTAAAATACCTCATAGCACTACTAATAAGGAGAAGATTACCGTAGAAGTTAGTATCAATACATTCAAGCATTTTGTTATGCATTTCTTCATTTTGAAAAATTTCTACAAATGCATTTAAAATATGTAGTAACTGATCAAAATTATGCTGAGGACCAGTTTTTGTTTTGGCAATTTCACTGATAATTAAAAATTTTAATTCTTTAAATTTAACCTCAAACAAATTAACTAAATCTTGTTGTATTGGATTTTCCATATAATTATTCAAATCAGTTAAACGGTTAACTGAAACCTTATAAATATGCTTTAAGTTACTTGAAAGAGCATCATGTCTTTTACTGTCAAAATCATTTAAATATTTTTCTACTAGAGACAATTTTTTAAACTTAGCATTGCCTTTATGAGTTGTTTTATTTCCATACATATACAAATTCCTTATTATTTTGATTTACTAAGGCTCACAAGAGTTTGAAAATTTTTGATACGTTATAAATTGTTCAAAAAACGGCTTTTTTTCTAAAGCAATAGAGCGTTTACGTCTTGGTACTGGGAATTCACTTTTCGTTAAAATCAACGCCTCTTCTTGGTCAATTTCCTTATTTAAGCGATTAAATGACTCAAGTGAAACTAATAATTTAAAGCTATTTGAGCATTGATAGCGATTTAATAGATCTAAAGATTGATTAAGTAATTCACCTAACAGTGACATTTCATGATCAATTGTCACCTTCTGATTTAGAAAAATATTAAATAATTCTGTAGCTGATATTATGATTTTATTCACACAAAATACTAAAAAATCAAATAAATCTTTCGATTGCTTTTGACGAATATAACTTTCTATATATCCATTAATTGGGTATAACTTTATAAAACCAGCTAACTCAACCATTACTTGTTTTACTTTATCTTTATCTTTATCCGTAAAATATAGTTGAAATATCTTATATTCAATATTTAATTGTAAGTTATTACACTCATTTGCAAACTTTTGGATATTAGCAAGATGAACCTCACTACCCAATAACTTACTCTGGCTAAGAAAGTTAATGATATTTTCTTTATTCCCTTTATCCATAAAATGACTTTCAATTGTCTTAGACAACAAAGCAAGATAATCAACCAATGCACTGCGTTTTGTATCATGTAAATATAGAAATACTGGAAAACCCACTTGTCCTTCATATTCTGGCAAACTTAAGCATAAGGCATACATTTCTTTGTAATTTTCAATAACATACTTAACACCCTCTTCAGTAATCTTGTTTGTTGTTATATTAAATAAAATATTTTCTGAATATGATTTAAATTGATTTTGGCCAGCTTGATTAATTTTTAATAATTGTTTAAAAATATGATTATGATATTGGCACGTATTAGTTATGTATTCATACTCTCTAATAAAACTATCTTTATTAAAAAAAGAATTTGCTAATATCAACGTAAAACCATTGAGCATATAGCCATTAAATAACTTGCCCAAAATATCAACTAAATCAATATAATTTGAGCGAATACTAGCCTGACTTTGAAACGAATCATTAGCAATTAATTTATAGAACTCTATCAAATCTTTTTTTAATGTATCTATTACGATAGATATTAATGAGCTCATATTTTCTGAAATAGTTTTTGAACGTATAATCTCAAATAATTCATTCAAAAAAAGTTCATAAAGCGCTTTTTTACCATTTGATATCTGAAGTTTTTTAACTTGAGCTTTAACTTCATTAATCGATTTTATCATCTCAGATTCTAAACTATATATAACTTTAATTTCATCCATAAAATTTCTACTACTTTATATAAATCATTTAAGGTTTTAGTTTTCTTAAATAATGGTAATTTCAGCACTTATAATATATGATGCATTGCTTCTTATCTTTATTCAATAGAAGATTTATTACAGAGATGATTAAAAATTAAACAAAAAAATTATTTAAAATATATACTTAAAGATTAAGCCATTTCTGGGGTTAGAGTTGATTGTATTTGTTCATCCTCATTCTTTTCTGCAAATGGTAGAGGGGGAGTATTAGATTGTAAATTTGCTATTTGATTAAATTTATCAATAGCTTTTAAAAAACCAGCATCTTTAGCACAGCTAAAATCATTTAAAATTTTCAATGATTGATTAAATAATTCAACTAAGGTTTTAAATGACTCACCTAAACCTTCAGTATTTCTAAGTGATATTTCGGTAATTTTAGCTGCAGTAATTGCTAATGCATTAATGCATTTTTTCATAAAGCTAAAAGGTTCTAATATTTTATTTTTCTCTGAATGCTTTTCATAATCAGAAGTTATAGTATATTGGCTAATAAATTCTTTTAATTGTCGCATAGCTTCTAGCTTTTCTGGATCAAATGATTTAAATTTTGAGGGTTTTCTGTTAAGATAGCTATCTATATCAATTATAAATTTCTCTTTAAATTCCTCGCAATTCTTTTGATATTTGCTAATAATATCTTTAAATTGAACTTTGGTATTTTTATCAATACCATGTGCTGTTTTATAATTAATTATTTCGCTATCTTGGATATCCTCTTCTAAGAAACTTTTTGCTCGCTCTAAAGCATCTTGACTACTTTTCCTTTGGGGGTTCGCATTTACACACATTGCAATATGGGATAAAAAATTATTTAAATGCTTTGATTTTACTGGTTCTGGATAGGTCATATCACGTGGTGGTGCAGAATATTCAGGTAAATTTCTTATCATTTGCAAGGCATTATTTATATTAGTTAATTCCATAAATTGATCATTCTGCATATTTCCCATAGCATTAAGGTTATAATTAACCGTGGCAGTATTTTTGTCAAATTGATTTAATTTTAATAATTTAGTATATAACTGAGCACTTGATTCCAATGCCTTAATCAACTCGTTATATTGATTTTTAACTGGACTAGCGACACTTGCCTGATCTACTGCATATTGTATAACTAATTCATTCTTTAATAAATCAATTACTACATTTGCTAAATATAATATAGATTTATTTAGGCTAACTGGATCATTTAAATTATGATTAGCTATCATCCTATATTCATCTTGAATCATTATTTTAAAATTCTTTATCTCTCTCTTTAACGTAGAAAAATTCCATATAGGATTTTTAATATAGCCAACAAATGCATTAAGTAACTTTAAAGTAGTTTCTTTTTGGTTATTATCCAAACTTACTACTTCTTGGGACTCAATATCCTTAATCTTATTTTCAAATAGTTCAATTAACTCTTTATTATTTGCCATATTTAACACCTTCATATTAAACGCAATGCTTCATTTAATGTAAAATTAATGATACGCGTTCTTATCAATTTAACAATTAAACATTTATTACAAAACTGATCAAATAAAATACAAAACTTTTTGCATCTATTTTAATTTGCTGTTTTACATTAAGAAATAAATAGTAAATTATAGTTTTAGCTTATCTTGAGATGCTCTGTATTTCTTAGAAACCCATTCAAAACCAATATGCTTTAAAATACTAAACGTTGAAACTAATTCTAATTTATTACGCGCATTGAGTTTTTCTTTAGCTTTTTGAAGGTGAAACTCAACCGTTTTATTGGATAAAAACAAAATCTCAGCAATCTCTTTAGCTGTTTTTCCTTGAGAGGTTAATTGTAAAACCTGTTGCTCTCTATAAGATAAGTTTTGTTTAGCTGCAAGTTGATTAAATACACCAATATCATGCAAAAAAGAAGCCTTTCTATCATTATTTGATCTTACAAATGGCTCATTACTTTCTTCAATACAATGATTTTTTAAAATAATATTATTATTTGAATAATAGTGATAGTCATAAACTGAATAATGCATCTGCATTAACTCTTCTCTTAAAGGCGTACTTTCTTGAATAAAATAATGAATGAATTCACGCAATGCACCTCGTTCATTATGAAAAATATCTTTAACACCATCTTTAGTATGACCTGAAAACCAAAATTGCTCTCGGCCATATTCTGTATTCTCACAAAGACATAAAGCAATATCTTCATCAGGCAACCATTTGGCTGCATCCATTTCAACTTGAAGTTTAGGTAAATTCGCATTTAATTTAGCTAATGGCAAAACCAAAGAATCATACTTTGGCCAGGGAATATCTTGATAGTATAAATATAATTTTCCCTTAATAAAATCTTCTGCCATTTTAGGCCGGCTACCATAAAAGAAAAATTCACCGCTATAAGAATAGGCAACACTTCTAAAACCAATAATATTAAAATGCTTAGACAATGGTTGGGCAAGCTTTTGAATTAAATTGCAATATTTCTTAGCGCCTTTATTATGCATCTGCATTAAATAATCACCATACTGCGAGTTATTTGCATCAAAATTTTTTAATGTCTCTGGAAGCTTTATCATTTGATATCAACTTAAGTTACCTGTTATACCCATAATCGAACAAACGCAACATAATATATGTCTGATTAAATACTGTCAAATTGATTACAGCAGCTTAATTTTAGCAAAATTTTACATACAGTGGATTATGATCTGATAATTTATGACAGTCCAAAACAAATGACTCATCTACTGTTAAGTTTCGATAGAGAATATGATCTAATGGTGATGATATAAATGATTTAATTAAACGGCTATTTTCAAATTTAACAGAGTTTAGATTTAACTGATGAATTAACTGATCTAATAATAATAATCGACCTGTTCCCCAACTATTAAAGTCACCAGCAATGATTAATGGTCCTTGATGTGATAAAGCAAATTCATATAATTGTTGCAATTCTTTTTGATAAATTTGAACGCTTCTAAAATTAATTGCATGCACATTAATTAGCATAAGTGCATCAGCTGATGTTAAAGGGTAAATACTCACCAAAAATGCTTTATGCGTTCTAAAAATAAACTCTTTATAATGGCTAATTACATAATTACTATGCTTACTTTCTGCATTTGATGCTGTTAGTAAACCAAATGATCTATTTTTAAATTCAAGATTAGAAAAATAATACTTTTCATATGCTTCTAATGCTGAGGTTGATTGCGCAATACGTTTTAATGATGGGCTTTCCTGAAAAGTCAATAAATCTGGTTTATATTGAGATAATAATTTCATTAAATAAGTAATTTGTTTTGGTTTATGTAACTTTTTATAGACATTCCAACAAATAAGTGAAAACGACTTTTTTAATACTGGATTTAGCATAGCTGGCGAATGACGTTTTAAATCAACAGCAGGTTTAATCATAATAATGGCACAAATACTTTCATTAAATTGGCAACAAATTGCTTAATAGGACCCGTTTTCTTAATCTCATGACGTGCATTTAAAATAAACCCTTCCATCCAAACTTTAATTTGGTTTAAGATTACTTCAGAGTGAAAAAATACACCTAATTCATAATTTAAAAATAAACTTCGATAATCTAAATTAACAGAACCTAACATCACGGCATCATCAAATAGCACTGCTTTTGCATGCACCATTTCCCCTTCAAAAAGGCAAACATCAATATTAGCATCTTTTAAGCGCTCTAAATAATGACTTCTACCAATATCTGCTAGTAAATGATTGGACTTAGATGGCGTTATTAATTTAACATCAACGCCTCGATAGTTTGCTATAACTAAAGCTCTAACTAATTCACGAGGTGGAATAAAATAAGGAGTCATAATCCAAATACGTTTTTTTGCCTGGTAGATTTTACTCATTAAAACATTATATACAATATCTTTTTGGATATCAGGCCCCGATGGTGCAATCTCCACTAAATAATTACCACCTGAAGCTTCAGGTAAAATACTTTTTAAACGCTCACCCGTTGCAAATTGCCAGTCATCAATAAATAATCGTTCTAATGTTTTTAAGGAATTTCCCTTAAGAGAAAATAAAATATCTTGCCAACGCTTTTTATTGGGCTTAGCACCCATATATTCATCGCCTAAATTCATACCACCGGTAAATACACAGCGATTATCAATAATATAGATTTTTCTATGATCTCGTAAATTAATCGCATTTTTAAATGGATTTCTAAATATGGGCATAAAAAAACGTAAGTTAATACCAAAGCTTTTTAATTTTCTTCTTAAGAAAAAGCTAAAATATAGCTTCCAAGAGCCTACACCATCGGCTAGTATTCGAACATCAACCCCCTCTTTAACCTTAGTTTTAAAAATATGTAGTAATGATTTAGTCATAACATCATATTGAAATACATAGGTACTGATATAAATACGTGTTTTTGCTTTCTTTAATTCATCAACAAATGCTTGATATGCTTTAACACCATCAGTATATAAAGTAAAATCATTACCACTAGATGCCGTATCTAAGCCATAACCTTTAAATAAGGTTGGAATTAATTTGTCTGACTCAAGTATTATTTTATCTTGGTTTAAACTTGACTGTGTCGGTGTTGGACGCTTTCTAATACCTATGACAAAATAAAGTGGCACAGAGATATATGGCATAAATGCCAAAGCTAATGTCCATGCAATAATACTGGTAGGCGTTCTTTGCTTTTGACTGATCACGCGGATAAATGCAACTAATGATAGAATATGACAAATTAACAAATAGATATTCCAAAATCCCATTAACTACGTATCTCTTTTGATCTCTCACTTGGTTTAAGTATAGCAACAGCTTCATCCAATAAGAATTGTTATATTAATATTAAGGCCTATCTTTAATCATTTTAGTTCCTAAAGTCGCCAAATACCTACTGATCATTAATTACTACTTGCAATTGATCATCACTAACCTATGATAGTATCATCTTAATTTAATTACACAGATACTAAAATCATTATGTCCACAGCTAAAATTGGCTTTTTTATGCTTGCTATGTTAATGGCTGGCGCTATCGATAATATGAGAAATTTACCAACAACAGCATTATTTGGTACTTACTTACCCTTCTTTTTTATTTTTGCTGCTTTATTTTTCTTTATTCCAGTTGCACTTGTTTCTGCTGAACTTGCTTCAACCTATACTGAAAAAGGCCATGTTGGGATTTATGGTTGGGTTTATGAAGCTTTTGGAGATAAAATCGCTTTACTGGCGATTTGGTTTCAATGGATTAACACCGTTTTTTGGTTTCCTACTGTATTATCCTATTTAGCAGCAAATATTGCTTATTTAATCTCACCTGAGCTGGTTAATTTCAAGCTTTATTTAATTACAACAATGCTCGTACTTTTTTGGATCATAACGATTATTAACTTAAAAGGGTTAAGAATATCTGCTGAAGTTGCAAGTATCTGTACTGTAATTGGTGTTGTTATTCCGATGGCTTTAATCATCATATTAGCCATTATTTGGCTTATTATTGGAAATCCTAGTGAACTGCATTTTACGCTACAAAATACCTTACCATTTCATAACGGCCATCAACAACTATTAACATTAACTGCCATTATCACTTCATTTTTGGGGCTTGAATTGGCAACAGTACATATCAGAAGTGTAAGAGACCCTAAAAAAACAGTACCTAAAGCACTCATCTTTGCTATGATTTTTGTTTTAATTACGATGGGATTTGGTTCTTTATCGATTGCCATGGTTGTACCAAAACATCAATTAAACTTAGTTGCTGGGGTTTTCCAGTCTTTCCAAAATTTTCTTAATCACTTTCATATTGGCTTTTTATTACCCATTTTAGTTATTATGATTTTAGTTGGTTCGCTTGGAACTATGATCAATTGGATCATCTCACCAGCTAGAGGCTTAATGCATGCTGCAGAAGATGGTTTTCTACCATTATTTTTACAAAAACGTAATAAAGCCAATGCACCTGGACGAATTTTAATATCCCAAGCAATATTAGTTTCTATTATTTCTCTTGCTTATCTTTTAATGCCGAGTGTTAATGGTTCCTACTGGCTTTTAACTGATTTAAGTACTCAAATTTATGTTATGATGTATGTATTAATGTTCCTTGCTGCAATTAAGCTTCACTATAAACATCCTAATATCGAACACCCTTTCTGTATTCCTGGTAAAACCGCGGGTATGTGGATTGTCACAGTGATGGGACTAATTGGTACTACAATTACATTAGCTGTCGGTTTTATTCCACCAGAGAATATTGATGTGGGTAGTAAAATTCATTATGAGATTATTTTTATCAGCGGGTTACTTATTGCAATTTTACCTGTAAGCATTTTATATTTTTATAAATCACTTAATTATCGTTCGGCTAAGTTCTGAATAACAATCATTGCTTTTAAAACATTTAAAGCTTCATTCAATTGATAATCTTCATGAACTAAATGTTTTTGAACTTTATCCTTATCTTTAATTTTATTGGTATACTCTTCGACTATTTCTTGATCATTAACTTCTAACACTTCTTCAGTATTATCATCATTTTGTTCTAATGCATGGTTTAAATGTTCTTCTCTAATTTGCCACTGTGCCATTAATTTTGACTTTTCTTCATCGAAAGGTACTTCTAATTCATTTACTGTAATATCAGGCATAACACCTTCTGCCTGAATACTTTTTCCTTTTGGTGTATAATAGCGTGCTGTTGTAATTTTTACAGCAGAATTGCCATTGAGTGGTAATACCGTCTGAACTGAGCCTTTACCAAATGTTTTAATTCCCATAATAATTGCACGACCATGATCTTGTAGTGCACCTGCAACAATTTCTGATGCACTTGCTGAGCCACTATTAACTAATACAACAATAGGTAGCCCTTCTGAAGCATCTGATGTTTCTGAAATACCTTCAAACTTTGATGCTTTTAATCGCCCTTTTGCATAAACAATCTTTTTATCATATTTAAGCTTATTAGCATCCAAAAACATATCAGCTACATCAACTGCAGCTTGTAAAATTCCACCTGGATTATTTCTTAAATCAAGAATGATTCCTTCAAGCTTGCCATTTGACTCTTTTTCAAGATCTTCTAATGCTTTAAATAAATTCTTTTCTGTATTCTCTTGAAATGCACTAATACGGATATAACCATACTTATCTTCAATTAATCTTGATTTCACTGAAGTGATCTTAATAATATCACGATAGATTTTGAATGTTAAAGGTTTAGCTGAACCGACTCTAACCACCGTTAAAGTAATTGGTGTACCTTTTTTGCCACGCATTAAATCAATTGCTTCAGTTAGTGTTAAGCCTTTAACTTGGTGGTTATCAATCCTTACAATTAAGTCACCTGCTTTAATACCTGCTTTTTGTGCAGGTGTATCATCAATTGGAGCGACAACTTTCACAACTCCATGCTCAATGGTCACTTCAATACCTAAACCACCAAATTCGCCTTTTGTTGCAAGACTAAGATCGGATAACTCTTTTTCATCCAAATAAGTTGAATGTGGATCAAGCCGCTCAAGCATGCCCTCAATCGCATTTTCAAGCATTTCTTTGTCAGTTATTTTTTCAACATAAAGTGTTCTAATAATTTCTAATACTTGAGTAAACTTCTGTACCTCTGCAACAGGCAAGCGTTCTTGACTATCTTCACCTTTAGCATAAACATTTGTAAAGCATATCATAATCAAGAAAATTATGATCATTCCCCCCAAACGGAATAATCGATATGTAATCATAATAAACATATCCTCCCTTCTACTCAGGGCAAAATACCAGATGAATTTGGTACCGAAATAGATTTTTTTAAGAAAAGTTAGAAGCTTGATTAATCTTCTACTACTTAATAGCCTCTTTTTCTTCTATCCAATGCTACTTGTACTTCACCTTTTAATTTCTGCCCTGGTTTAAATGTAACTACAGTACGTGGTTCAATCGCCACTTCCTGACCTGTTTTAGGATTTCTACCGGGGCGTCCCGATTTACGACGTAAATTAAAATTACCAAACCCTGACAGTTTCACATCATCCCCTGCAATTAATGTTTTAACAATATCCGTATAAAACTGATCTACAAACACTCTAGCTTGGTCTGGGGTCATGTGACATGATTTAACGACAGCATCTATCACTTCAGCTTTTGTCAATGTGCTCATACGCTTACTCTCTTAGTGTTGCTTTATAATTTTCTTCAAGTCGTGCCACCAATTGACTGACTACTTGATTGACATCTTCATCTTTAAGTGTTTTCGATGAATCTTGTAAAATCAAGTTAAATGCGACACTTTTTTTATTTTTTGGCATATTTTCGCCCTGATAAAGATCAAAAACACCCACATCTAATAATAATTCTCCACCTGTCTCAATGATGGTTTGTCTGATATTTTCAACGGCAATATCTTCATCTACAACAATTGCAATATCACGAGAAATAGATGGATATTTTGACCAATGTTTAAATTTTGCTAATTTAATATGGTTTAGTACATTCCAGTCAAGTTCAAACACAATCGGTGCTTTACCTTTTAAGGCAACTAATTTTTGCAAATTCGGATGTATTTGACCAATCAAGCCAACTATATCACCTTCTTGATTTAAAATGGCTGCACTACGCCCAGAATGTAAATAAGGTAAATTAATTGGTTTAAAGCTAAACTGACTATTTGTCATAGCCAATAGCATTGAAACATCACTTTTTACATCATAAAAATCACTTTCATGCATATTTGACCACTGAAGCGGTGTTAATGTACCTGAAACAACACCTGCTAGCATCTGTTTTTGCTCTAATACCCCTTTTTTATCATATATAAAACAATTGCCCGTCTCAAAACTACGGATACGACTTTGCTGGCGATGAATATTATTCTTCAATGCAGTTAATAAACCAGGTAGTAAGCTTTGTCTCATTACAGCCATATCAGAAGCTATTGGATTTTTTAATGCCAAGCTTTCATGATGCAACGCAAAAAACTGATCGAACTTTGGATCAATAAAACTATAGGTAATCGCTTCTTTATAGCCGCGTGCAGCTAATAAATGCTTTACTTTTGATACTTCAATTGCTGATTCTTGCATAGTAACTGTTGGCATTGTTAGTTTAGGCAATGTTTGTGGCAAATTTTCATAACCATATAAACGTGCAACTTCTTCAATTAAATCTTCCTCAATTGCAATATCAAATCGCCATGATGGAACATTGACCTGCCATTGATCTGATTGAATATTTTTAAGTGTGAACCCTAAAGCAGTCAAAATACTGACTACCTCATCAGCAGTCGTCTCAAGGCCCAATAAACGTTTAATGCGCGTTAAATTTAATGTAATAGTATCTCTTTTAGGTAAATACATTTCATTTGACTTAACCACAACGTCACCAGCCTCTCCACCACAAAGGCTTACTAATAATTCAGTTGCTCTTTCTATTGCTCGCTCAACTAATACTGGATCAACACCACGCTCAAAGCGATGTGATGAGTCCGTGTGAAGACCATAGCTACGTGCTTTGCCTGCAATTGCTAATGAAGAGAAAAAGGCTGACTCAAAGAATATATCGACTGTTTGATCTGTTACAGATGAACCTTCACCGCCCATAATACCAGCTAACGCCAGTGCTTTTTTATGATCTGCAATAACTAAAGTATCCTTGTTTAAGTTAACTTCATTACCATCTAATAAGATCAGTTTTTCGTTTTCTTTAGCCATTCTTACGATTATACCATCATCGATTTTGCCTAAATCAAACGCATGCATGGGCTGGCCTAACTCAAGCATAACATAATTGGTAATATCAACAATAATACTAACCGGTCGAATACCACAACGGCGTAGTTTTTCAGTAAGCCATAATGGTGATTCTACCTTTGGGTTTACATTACGAATAATTCGCCCAGCATATTTAGGGCATGCTTGATCATTTTCAAGCTCAATGCTTACTATATCTGATATCTCTGCTTGAACTGGTTTAACATCAACTGGACTATACATAACACGATTTAATGCAGCAACTTCTCTTGCAATGCCTTCAACACTTAAACAATCTGCTCTATTTGGTGTTAAGTCAACTTCAATAGAACTATCATCTAACTGTAGATATTGACGAACATCATCACCAATTGGAGCGTTTACAGGTAGTGACATAATACCACTATGCTCATCAGATAGGCCTAATTCTCTTTCTGAGCATATCATCCCATTAGAGGTTTGCCCTCTTAATTTACTTTTTTTAATCTTTAAGCCTGGTAGCTCTGCTCCAACTAATGCAACGGCAACTTTCATACCTTCAGTTACATTTGCTGCTCCACAGACAATATCTAATACTTCATTGCCTACATCTACCTTACAACATGAAAGCTTATCTGCATCAGGGTGCTTAGCTTTTCCAATTACTTGACCAACAACTACGTTCGAAAATTCTGCAGCAACAGGTTCAATACTATCAACTTCTAAACCTGCTAAAGTTAATTGTTCAGTTAATGCTTTTAATGATAAATCTGTTTGAACAAACTTATTTAGCCACTGGTAAGATACTTTCATTTAATTTCTACTCCGAAAATCATCCAATTGTCTCTTTAAAAGAATCATTATTTTCAATTCATATTAAAACTGTTTTAAAAATCTTAAATCATTCTCAAAAAACAATCTTAAATCATTAACGCCATAACGTAACATCGTTAAACGTTCAACCCCCATTCCAAATGCAAATCCTTGATAAACACTTGGATCAATACCACAAGCTTTCAATACATTTGGATGCACCATACCACAACCTAATACTTCTAACCAACCAGTTTGCTTACAGACTCGACAACCTCCACCTTGACACATAACACACTCAATATCAGTTTCAGCAGATGGTTCTGTAAATGGGAAATAACTTGGACGAAAACGTAACTTGATATCCTTTTCAAAAAAAGCATTTAGAAACTGCTGCAATACGCCTTTTAGATCTGCAAAGGTAGCACTTTCATCAATCCATAGACCTTCGACTTGGTGAAACATAGGTGTATGTGTAATATCTGAGTCGCATCGATAAACTCGTCCAGGTGCAATAATGCGAACTGGCGGCTTATGATTTTCCATATAACGAATCTGGACATTGGAAGTATGCGTTCGTAATACTGAATTTTCTTTAAAATAAAACGTATCATGCATAGCTCGAGCTGGATGATGCTCTGGGATATTTAATGCCTCGAAGTTATGAAAGTCATCCTCTATCTCAGGTCCTTTCTCAACAGAAAAGCCCGCTTGGGTAAAAAAGCTTTCAATGCGATTTAATGTATGGCTAATTGGATGAATATTACCTAATTCATAGCCTCGACCACTTAAAGTAACATCAATTTTTTCAGCTTGTAGTTTTAATTCTAACTCTTCATTTAATAACGTATTTCTTTTATTAGAAATCGCTTGATGTATTTTTTCTTTAACCACATTGACCGCTTGCCCTGCTTGAGGGCGTTCTTGTGGAGATAGTTTTCCCAAACCTTTTAAAATATCTGTTAATAAGCCTTTTTTACCCAAATACTCAATACGGATATCATCTAATCTTTTACTATTATCTGCACTTTCTACTGCATCTAATGCTTCCTGTTCAATCTGCATGATTTCCTGCATCTTCAACATACGCCTCACTTTGTAGTTATAATTAAAATTTCTAGTATAAGAAAATGATTATAACGCTTATATAGCTTAAGCTCTAGCGTAAAATAAATTAAGTCAGGTAATATCTAAATGTTCTGTAACATTTAATCAATTATTTCTAATAAATTTTTAAAATAACTTGGATCTAGGTTATCTTCTAAATCCCAAACCCAGCCTAAAACTGCTTCTACAAAGAACCACTTATCAATTCTATCTTCCGATAAACTAAGTAATCTAGCACAATGAACAATTCGTTGATTGATTACGGCTTTCGAATTATTTTGCTCTAATAAATCAGGAATTGGATTTCTGATAAATGCACAAACATCAAATGCAGGTTCTCCAATAATGCCTTTTGGATCAATCATCATCCAGTCGTTTTGATGCTTTATAATATTATCATGATGTAAATCACCATGAAGTAATATTTCTTTTTCTTGAGTTTTTAATAACTCTTTATATAAAATTCTTGCTTTCGATAAATATTTCAAAGGAATATCATAGTCTTTATCCAGTGCTACCAACCATTTCTCTATCGATTGAAAACTATGATTATTAGGCAATTTTACTTGATGTAATGCATTCAAAATGCCACAAAATATTTCGATTGAATCAGTTTCTTTATTTGGGAAATGATTTTTTAAAGTATCACCAGGTATTGCCTGAGCTAAGATTAAGAAATCTTTTTCTTTAGCATAAATTTTAGGTGTGTAAAATCCTTGAAATGCTTCTAGTGCATCAGCTTCATTTTCTAAAGATTTTTCATCGATTGCTATTTTTAAAATAATTGCCTGACCATTTTGAAAACCTTTTAAAATATAATTAAAACTAAGATTTTCAATTGGTTGTAGCTTAGTTAAATGATATTGATCTTTAATTTGTTGAATTCGATCAGGCAGTAAATCCAACCAAGTTTGACCTTTTTGGCCATAAATATTAATAATATTGTTTTTGAATGTATGCATAAGTCTATCATACAAATTCAGCCACAAGCATCTCAACTACTGGTTGATTAGCTTCTGGTAATTGAACTGATGTTAATTGATTGACTTCAACCCATTTTAATGCTTGATTTTCATTTGCTTTTATTTCTCCCACGTAATCATCAATCAAATAGAATGATAAACAAACTGACCGTTCAGGATAGTCATATTTAAGCTTATGATAAGCTTTATAATTTAATGGTTTAATATTAATTTCTTCTGATAATTCTCGTACTAATGCGCGCTCACTCGTCTCATTATTTTCTACTTTACCACCCGGAAATTCCCAATACTGGGCCAAATGAGTATCTTTTTTTCTCTGTGTTAAACAGACTTGATTATCTTTTAAAATAATACCAGCGACAACTTTTATTGTATTCATTATACTCCTTAAATTAATCTAGTGTCGGCATAAAAAACTGATTATCTGAACTTAATTGGCTTGCAGACCACTTAGATGTTACTGTTTTTAATCGGGTATAAAAACGAACACCTTCTGGCCCATGCACTGACATATCACCAAATAAAGAGTTTTTCCATCCACCAAAACTATGAAATGCCATTGGTACTGGAATGGGTATATTAACACCAACCATACCAACTTGAATATCTGAAGCAAATTCTCTTGCTGAAGCACCGTCTCTTGTATAAATAGCAACGCCATTTGCATACTGATTATGATTAATTAATTGAATTGCTTCTTTTAAACTTCCCACTCGTACAACACATAAAACAGGACCAAAAATTTCTTCTTTGTAAATAGTCATATCTGGCGTTACTTGATCAAATAATGCAGGTCCAACAAAAAAACCATTTTCATGCCCAGAGCAAGTAAAGCTTCTACCATCTTTAACTAACTTAGCACCTTCTTTAACACCTAAGTCAACATAACCAATGATTTTTTCTCGGTGCGCTTTGGTAATGACAGGCCCCATTTGAGCACCTTCTATATCACCAGGGGCAACTTTTAATTGATCAATCTGCTCTGATAATTGATTAATTAAATTATCTGCTGTTTCTTCTCCTACAGCCACAGCAACTGAGATCGCCATACAGCGCTCACCTGCCGAACCGTAAGCTGCTCCCATTAAACCTGCCACTGCATCATCCATATTTGCATCAGGCATCACAATACAATGATTTTTAGCACCACCTAATGCTTGAACTCGCTTAGCATTTTTAGCTGCTGTTTCATAAATATACTGAGCAATCGGCGTTGAACCGACAAAGCTTACGGCTAAAATATCTGGGTGATGTAATATTGCATCGACAACTTTTTTATCACCATGAACAACATTTAATACACCATCAGGTAAACCAGCTTGTTTAAATAATTCAGCTAAATACATTGAAGCCGATGGATCCTTCTCAGATGGTTTAAGTATGAATGTATTTCCACAGGCTACCGCAATTGGAAACATCCACATTGGCACCATAGCAGGAAAATTAAATGGTGTTATACCTGCACAAACACCGACAGGTTGACGTAATGAATAGCAATCTACTGAAGTTGATACTTGATAAGAAAAGTCACCCTTTAATAACTGTGGCATGCCACAGGCAAATTCAACAACTTCAATACCTCTTTGTACTTCTCCTAGCGCATCTGAATAAACTTTTCCATGCTCTTTAGTAATTAATTTTGCGATTGTCTCTTTATTGTCATTTAATAATTGATAATACTTAAATAATACTCTTGAACGTTTAAGTGGGCTTAATTTACTCCAACTTGCAAATGCATTTTTTGCAGCTGTTACCGCTTGGTCAATTTCACTTTCTGAACCCATAGCTAATGTATCTATGATTTCACCAGTCGCTGGGTTGTATATATCATAAGTATCACTGCAACTACTTACTTTCTTACCATTGATAAAATGCTCTATCATCATTCACTCTCCCAATGAGTCTTAAATTTACTTTTACCAACACACAAGCTTAAAGTACAATCGCTTGATTATTATCATATGAACGTTGTACTGCCATAGCAACTTCTACAGATTGAATCATATCATCGATCCCTACAGGTGAACCAACATCATCTGAAGCATTTAAATAATCAGCAAATGCTTTAAATTCATTTAAGTATGCTTGATGATAGCGCTCAACAAAACTCCAATAAGGTAGTTGTGATTGTTGCAGGTTATTAGATGAAATACAACTTACATTTGTTGGGCTAAAATTATCAACCTTTAGCATACCCTTTGAACCAAATACTTCTATTCGTTGGTCATAACCAAAATTTGTTTCACGAGATGCATCAATCATAACAAGCGCACCGCTGTCTAATTTTAATGTAATTAATGTTGTATCAATATCACCTAACTCTTTAAGTCTTGATTCAATCAATGCATCACCAATAGCATAAACTTCTTTAACCCTCTCACCAGATAAGAAATGCACCATATCAAAATCATGAGTATTAAAATCAAAAAATAAACCACCCGATTTACCAACAAATTTCAAATCTGGGCGCCTAGGATCGCGATTAGTAATCTTAATAATCTGAATAGAACCAATCTTTTGCTTATCAATTGCATTTTTGAGCGCTAAAAAATCAGGATCAAATCGACGATTAAGACCAACTTGCAGTTTAAGGTTTGCTTCTTTAACTAAATGAGCAAGCTCATTTAAAGCATTGACATCAAATGAAATAGGTTTTTCACAAAAAATATGCTTTCTAAAGTCAATCGCTTTCTTAATCAAATCAACATGGGCACTAGAAGATGCAGCGATAACACAGGCATCAACTTGATCATCAGATAATACTTCTTCTAATTGTGATGCCTTTTTAACAATTACCTCAGAAAAATCATCAGCATTAATATAATCATCAACAATATACTTTACATTAATGCTATCAATTATTGCTAAGTTATCAAAGTGCATTTTACCAATACGGCCACAACCAATTAACACAATATTTTTCATAAAGATTCCCTTTTATAAACCAGTTTTTTCTCTAATAAACACCCTGGCTTTATTAGCATACTCTAAAGGATTTGCTTTTGCTGGATCTTGCTCTGCCTCAACAATAAACCAACCTTGATACTGTTTTTGTGCTAATTGTTTAAATACTAAATCAAAATCAATACAGCCATCGCCAGGAACGGTAAACAAGCCCTTTCTTACTCCATCCATAAATGTTAGTTGATCTTTATGTACTTGATCTAAGACTTCTGTTCGCACATCTTTTAGATGAACTTGATTAATTCTTGCTCCATAATGCTTAAATAAGTAATCTAGTGATATATCCGCTGCATATGCATGCCCTGTATCAAGTAATAATCCAAGTAAGCTTGGTGATGTATGTTTCATCAAGTAATCAACTTCATCTTGGTTTTGAACACCCGTACCTAAATGAAAATGATAAGAAACACGCATTTGATAATCATAAGCCAACCTTCCTAATTCATGTAAACCATTAATTAATAACAGCCACTGTTTATGATTAAAGACTGGCTTATGACTAGAAAACACAGGGTAATCAGCTTGTTGAATACCATGACCACATTCACATAAATTAATAACATCAGCACCAACTGCTTTCATAAATGATAAGTGATGCATAAAATTTTCTAACGTTTCTTGATAGCGTCCATTTTCAGTAAAAAATGTACTTATCCAAGCACTTGATACTTGCATTTGATACTCAGAAAGAAAATGACGTAACTTATGTGCATCTTTGGGATATTTATTTCCTATTTCAGTGCCTTGAAAACCTGCTTGACTCATTTCTTTAATACAAGTTTCAAAAGTAATATCACCGCCTAAATTTGGATCATCATCATTCGTCCAATTAATCGGTGAAATGCCAAGTTTAACATGATTGAATTTCGTCATATGATTATACCTTTATTTAATACTTGCGTACTTTTTCTAATTCAACTTGCATTGTTTCAGAAGCTTCTGAAACACTTTGTGCATTTGACTGTTCAGCAACACCCACTCGCCACCATGATTCATAACCATCAGACATGGTTTTTGCTTCAACTTTTACTTCAATTAGTATAACTTGCTGCTGTAACTTAGAGTCTTCTAATGCATTTTTTAATTCATCTATCGTGTTGGCTTTATATGATTTAGCACCTAAAGCTTGTGCATAAAGTGCAAAATCGATTGGAATGGTTTCACCTTGATATCGCCCTTGATTATCTCTATATCTTAGCTCTGTACAAAACCCTTCACTGCCATGTCTCATCTGAAGATTATTAATACAATGAAAGCCAGAATTATCGAGTAGTATAATAATAAATTTTTGACGCTCTTGAATTGCTGTTACTATTTCAGAATGAAGCATCAAATAACTGCCATCACCTACAACGACATAAGGACAGCCTGAAACCCCCTCACTTTCCTTTGCTAAAGCCACGCCTAAGCCTGCTGCAACTTCATAGCCCATGCAAGAAAAAGCATACTCTAAGTGATAATCTTTAGGCTTTTTACAGCGCCATAGCCTATGCAAATCACCTGGTAAACTACCTGCTGCACAAATCACCGTATCATCTGGCTGAACAAATTCATTTAAAACACCTAAAACCTGCAACTGGCTTAATTTTCCCGTTGATGTTTCTTTGTGATATAAACGATCAACTTCCTCATTCCAATTCTGTTGATACATGGCTATTTTTTGCTGATAATCCAAACTTGTTTCATAGTCATCTAATGCTTTAGATAACTGCTCTAATACAATCTTAGCATCGCCTTTAAGTGCAACAGCATCCATTTTATAGGCATCCATAGTATTAACATTAATTTGAATCATTTCGGCATTGGCATAAAGCCATTTTGATGCTGTTGTAAAATCCTGTAGACGTGTACCAATCGCTATAATAACATCGGCTTCTTTGGCTAATTGATTAGCAGCTTGTGTACCTGTTGTACCAATACCTCCTAAATTAAATGGATGCTGCCAAGATAGTGCACTTTTACCTGCTTGAGTCTCTGTAACTGCAATTTTATGTGTTAATGCAAACTGTGCTAATGTTTCACAAGCAAATGCATACTGAACACCACCACCACAAATAATTATTGGATTATTCGCATTTTTTAATAACGCTGCTACTTGATTAATCGCTCGAGCTACAGCTAATTGGCGATCTAGATGCCATAACCTTTTCTTAAAGAAATACTCGGGATAATCATAAGCTTCTGACTGCACATCCTGGGGCAAAGATAAAACAACAGCGCCTGTTTCAGCTGGGTCTGTTAATACTCTCATTGCATTAATACAAGCTGTCATTAGCATTTCAGGACGACTGATTCTATCCCAATATTTACTGACAGGTTTAAATGCATCATTCGCCGTTATATTATAATCATATGTTTGCTCAATTTGTTGTAGTACTGGATCTGGCTGGCGATCAGCAAAAATATCCCCAGGCAAGAGTAATAGTGGCAGTCGATTTGACGTTGCAACACCTGCTGCAGTTACCATATTTAATGCACCTGGGCCAATTGAAGAAGTACAGGCAATAATACCTAATCGATTTTTTTGCTTTGCATAGGCAATCGCTGCATGTGCCATCCCCTGCTCATTATTACCACGTATACTTTTTATCCCATAGGTATCGTATTCTAGCGCCTCTCCAAGACCTGTGACATTACCATGACCAAAAATATTAAACATACCCTGAATAAATTGATATTCATTACCATCTAATACAATATATTGCTGCGATAAAAACCGTAATAGCGCTTGAGTTGTCGTTAATCTAATTGTTTTTTCCATTGATAAAACCTTATAAACTTATTCAATATCTTCTAACGGTTTCCAAACACGTAAATTGGCACTTTCATGGCGTGCCCAGTCATGCTCTTTTCTAAATGTGGGCACGATATAAGGATTGTTTTCTAGATGCTTAATAAACCATAAAGTATATAATGCATAGCCAGGCGCACTACTATGAGCATGCTCTTTTTCATCCAATATCACCATCGTATCATTTTGACGAATTCTGCGGATATGCTCACCATCCTCACCAATAGCAAACCCTTGTGGTTCAGAAAAACGATAATAGTAGATTTCAGGTTGTTTATGATAATGTGGTGGCGTACTTGACCAATGGCCTGAAAAAGTAATAATTTCACCAACAACTAGGTTTGATTCAGGGCGGTTTCTTGTATCAAATACCGTTCTAACAATACGGTAAGAAGCATCATCTAATAATCCTTTACCTCGACGCTCAGATTCAAGCATATTACTACCATCGAAAACCATTGATTTAAATTTTTGCCCATTCTCTGTTTGCATCACCATAATTTCACAATTGGTTTTAGCAGTCACTTGGGCTTTTTCATTCGCACATAAATGTAATACAATAGGTTCTTGATCAAAATAACTTGTTCTAAATGCTTGATAACTCTTATTTAAATAATTAAATTCCACTTGACCTGTCATTAATAAATAAGCACTTTCTAAAGTAGAACTTAAATCATAAACTTCTCCCTGTGAAAGATGTAACACACCAAAATTCATTCCAGTTCGATATAAATCATTGATTTCAACGATTGAGTTATAGCCATTCATATATGGACTATTTTGATGAATAATTGGATCAATTTCTGACATAATAATACTCCAAAAAATAATAATGATTAATTTTAACTAACTGTCTACCCACATCTGTAAAATAGTTTCATAACGCTTAGCAATTTGAATGATCACTTCATCTTCAGTCAGTTTATTTTGGATATATAATAGCCAAGCTTCCCAGAAAATACTTCGGCCAAATGCAAAACCATTAATCTGTTTGATTCCTTTTAATAATTTAAAATCTTCTTTATAAGCTTCTAGTGACTTCGCCTGCCCACCTAATACAATGATTCTTGCCTCTCTATCATAAAAGCGGATACTTTCATCAATAAGTTGCCACTGCGATTGGCTATCAACCATTTGTAACTTCCACCAAAAAGGATAAACTGATGCTTGATATACTTCTTCAATGGCATCTTTTATTGCCTCTGCTGTCAACTCAAATTCACTTGGAATAATAAGTTCCAACATTAACTTTCTTTCCAGCGAACAACATGCTTGATATAAAGACTTAAGTTTCATTAACTGCCATTTTTTCATATCTACATTACAGTTTCTATGATATTTCCATAAGACTTTTACACCCCACTGTTGAGGCTGAGCATTTAAAATTTCATAAGCTGACTTGCCTTCTTCTAACCATTGGATTAAGTCAATATTTGATGCTTCAATAGGTGTTAGCGCAAATACACCTTCTTTGATTGCTTCTCGTAAAACATCTTTACCATAGATTGGGTCACAGATAATACCTAACCGCTGTTGTCCTTTATAACTTGAATTCACTTGTTTAAACCCTTGATAAACAAGTCGCTTAAAATCTTTAATTTTTTGATAACTCAAATTGTTTTCATCACATACCTTCTCAAATTGCCAACGATGGTCATACGCTAATAATGCCAATGGATAATCAGATGGTTTACCTATAGTTACTCGTTGATGCATCCGCTCTAAAATTGGGTCACTTAAAACAATTTGACCTATTTTTTTGTACTGAGAAATAAAATAGTTTAATTCTTTTAAATCTGGAATTGCTGGCGCACAGCCATGGCGAGCACAAACAATTGCGCCTGAAGCATTAGCATAACTTAAAGCAACCTGCCAGGTTTCACCTTTTAATAAACCAGCTAATAGACCGCTCATATAGGCATCACCAGCACCTAGCGTATTAAATACATCAACTATAAATGCCTCTGCTTTAATGACTTTTTTATTAGCATATAAATGGACTTCACTGCCTTTTAACCCTGTTTTAAAAACAATATCCGCCTTTGACATATCTTGAATAATTTTAATTGCTTGATAAGGATCATCAACACCTGCTGCAATACATAACTCTTCATCTGTACCGACAATTAAATCACAATAAGGTAAAAATTCTTGATAATGCTTTGTTACCTCTTTATTTTTTTTAAATCTAAGCTCACCTTCACCTTTAGCAACCAAATTCCATAATACTGGACGATAGTCAATATCTAAAACTATTTGAGTTTGATGTCTCTGACATAAAGAAAGTGCTTTTTGAGTGGTCTGTCGCATTGATTCTGTTGAGATACCTGTACCAGAGAACTGAAATGCCTTTGTTTGAGCAATGATGGATTCATTAGCATCTTGTGGCTTTAGTTGCATATCTGCACAATCATTACGATAAAATATTAATGGGAAAGTACTTGGTGGCTGCACACCTAAAATCACTAAAGCTGTTAAATGATTTGAATATTCTTGTAATAGTCGTGTATCAACATTTTCATGTTCTAATTTTTGTTTGAGAAATTGGCCCATTTCATCTTTGCCAACACCTGAAAATAAAAATGATTTTAAACCTAAGCGCGCAGCTCCCACACTAATATTACCTGGAGAGCCACCTAAATATTTTTTAAAGCTTTGAACATCTCTTAGGGGAGCATCGATTTGCTCTGCATATAGATCAACGCCAACACGCCCCATACAAATTAAATCATAAGCTCGATTTTGATCTGCTTGAAATATATCATCTGACATTAACTAGACCCTCACTGGCTTTTTCAGCTCAAACGACTTCTGTGCTGCCTTTGCAATTTTTACTGCTTGAAGCCCATCAAAACCAGATACTTTCGTTGGCTGATCATTTTCAATCGCATCAAAAAAAGCTTTAAATTGATTAATATAAGCATCCTTATAACGCTCTAAGAAAAAGTTTTTTAATACCGGTTTTTCAATCACATCATTCGCATAACACTCAAGATAATTAATTAGCTGATTTTCTGCCTGTAGTAGTGCATGATTTGAAAATACTTCAATACGCTGATCATAGCCATAAACAGCTTGTCTTGAATTATCTATAACCCCTAAGGCGCCATTTGCAAATTTTAATTGAATCATTGCCGTATCAACATCATCATACTGGGCAAATACAGGATTAACTAAACAGGAACCCGTTGCATAAACTTCTACTACCTCGCTACCTGCTAGAAAACGCGCCATATCAAAGTCATGAATTGCCATATCCAAAAATATACCGCCTGATTTTTTAATATATTCTTCAGGTGGTGCAGCTGGATCTCTTGAAGTAATACGAATAATCTGAGGTACTTTAACCTTATCATTAATCTGATTTTGTAATTGAGCAAATGTTGGATCAAAGCGTCTGTTAAAGCCAACTTGTAATTTAATTTGGTGCTGGTTTACAGCTTTTAATGCCAATTCAATTTGATCAATATCAAGTCCAATTGGCTTTTCACAAAATATATGTTTTTTATGCTCTGCCGCTAAAATAATTTGTGCAATATGTTCTGTCGATGGAGAGCATATTAATACAGCATCAATTGCTTGTTTAACCAATATCTCTGTCGAATCAACTCTTTCAATATGATTTTCCTGAAACCATTTATCATCACCAAACGGATCATAAGCATGCGTAACTGTATAGCCTTTTAAATACTGTTTGATATGATGCACATGAACTTGCCCTATACGCCCTGTACCAATTAAGCCTAATTTCATAAATTAACCCCATTGTTAATTTGATTTTTATTTAGTTAAGATTTGCTTGTTTCTCACCCAATTGTCTTGATGAAACACCTGCTTGAAGATTCTCTTCAATTAGCTCCAATGATACACCTTTTGTCTCTGGTAAAATGACCAAACCAAATATCACTGAGCAAAAACAAAAAATAGCAAAGATAAGCATAGTATAACCACCACCTAACACACCAAATAATGGTAAAAAACAAAGTGATACTACAAAGTTTGCTAGCCATTGTATTGCCGTTGCAAAGCTCATCGCAGCACCTCTTATTCGAGTAGGGTAAAGTTCAGAAATCATTAACCAAAAAATACAACCTAAACTCACCGCAAAAGCCATCATATAAACCATCACGCTAAAAAATGCAATCCATGGACTTAAGTGCGGATTAAACTGATGCCATGCTAGTGCAAGTAATGATAATCCTGCAATTAGTGACCCACCAATTAATAATGGACGCCTACCAACCTTATCAACCGTAAATAGTGCAACAATCGTAAATACCGTATTAACTAAACCCATAATAAATGTAGCAAATAAAGAAATATTCTGACTAAAGCCTGCTTCATTAAATACAAAAGGACCATAATACATAATAATGTTAATACCCGCTACCTGTTGTAATACCCCAAGCGCAACCCCAATTAGAACAACTGTTCTAATCGGCTTTCTAAAAATTGCCCGATATTTTGTATTCTTTTTAATTGCCAACGCATGAGCAATTTCTGATAACTCTTTTTCAACTTCATCATCGTCTAAACGAATCTTCTTTAAAATTTTTCTTGCTTGCTCTATACCGTATTTAGAAGCAACCCAGCGAGGAGATCTTGGCATAAACTTAAGCCCAATCAATAATAAAATTGGCGGAATAACACCAATAAAAAACATTAAACGCCAACTTGAAGGGCTTAAATCATGTAATAGATAACCTACTAAAAAAGAAACAGCTTCACCACCTGTAATTGCCACACTATTAAATAAAACCAACTTACCACGAATATGCATAGGAGCAACTTCAGAGATAAATAAAGGCGAAGCAAACGAAGCAATACCAATACAAATACCTAAAATAAAGCGCCCCAATAATAAGCTATACCAATCGATAGAAAATGCTGCAATTAAAGTACCAATAATAAATACACATGAAATGACAATTAATGTCTTACGCCGTCCAATATAATCAGCCATTCTACCACAGAGTAATGCACCTAAAAATGCGCCTAAAACTGTTGCACTAACGACTGTTGACCACTGCCATGAAGTTAAATTAAATTGGTGTGTAATCTGCCATTGCCCATCTGCAATAATGCCTGTATCAAATCCAAATAATAATCCCCCCATTCCAGCAATTACGGCAACAAAGTATATAAATGTATTAGATTCTTTCATATAGCCAGAGATCCTTTCACTTTGCTTATTATGAATATACTATATAAATTTGCTAAATTTCAAATCTTGTTATATGAAAATAATCTTTAAAAACTAACCTAGTTCCTAGCACAATTATAAAAAGTTAATTTCAAGTCGTTACTGAGCTTATGAATTTTCATCAATTCTTTTACAATAAGTTTCCTTAATCATAAAGATACTAATAATCAGTGAAATAAGGAAAAAAATAATGGATATGCTAATTGCATAAGTATATCCATGCAAAGAATAGATCGGTACATTATCAGCTGTTTTTTTACCCAGCCAAAAATATTGTAATAAATAGCCACCAATGATTTGAATCACCATTGCACCTAATAAAACAAACATATTATTGACACCCATAGCAGTAGCTTCAAGAGATTTAGGTACACGCTCCACAACAACTGTAAATGATAATGATTGAGATGAAGTAGCTAAGCCAATTACAAAAAACAGTACACTATATAAAAATGCATTTAAATAAGGCACCCATAGAATTAAAGTAATGGCAATTAACCCAACTAAAGAACATACTGTAAGCACAATCTTACGGCGCTTGATTAAATCAGATAATAACCCTACCGCTGGACTACCAAGTGCTAATCCAACCCAAAGTAAAGATACCATACCCGTTGCAGCCTCACGAGAATAACCGTGATGGATCATTAAACTTGCACCAAATAATGAACCTAATAGCTCAATGGTTGCATAACTGAAAAATACATAGGCTGCGACAATCCATAACTGACGGTACGATAATAGTGATTTTACTTGTTTAAAAACAGATACCTTCTTATTGATATTTTTATCACGCTGTATTTGCTTAATAGTATCAACCTTTGTACTATCTCGAACAAATAGAATAAAAATAACACCTAATATAACACCAGCTAAAGCAATAAAGTGGAAAATCAAACGCCAGTCATTATCCATTGTTGTTAATAGATAAGCAAAAGGCGCTCCAGCTAAAATTGGACCAATCGAACCTAGTAATTGAGTCATACCTGCCATGGCACCAAAAATATGATGTGGAAACCAATCAAGGGCGATCTTTAACATCATGACAAAAGCAAATGCAGAACCAAAGCCAATTGCAAAGCGCCCCCACCAAGCCGATGTAAAACTATCAGATAAGCTAAATAAAAAACAGCCAACAGAACAAATAATAATTGCGACAGCACCAACTCTTCTAACACCAAAACGATCGACTAAAAAGCCAACCGGTATTTGCATAATTGCATAAGCTAGATAATAGGCAGATGAAATTAAACTAACTGAACTTGCATTGATAGCTAAATCTTTTCTAAATAATATCTCCATTGAACCAAATGACGTTCTTAGAAAATATTCATAAAGAAAAAACACACCAGCTAAGGTAAAAAATAAGCTACCCAAGAGTAATCTTTTTTTATATCCGAGTTGTTCATATTTCAACTTCACTTAAATATACCCTACTAAGTAGCTACAACATCTCTTAAGTGTAGATGAAATTATTCTTTATTGATGATATAGCCAACCCCGCGAACTGTTTTAATCAATTGGCTACCAAATTTCTTACGTAAATGATGAATATGCACTTCAATTGCATTTGAATCAACTTCTTCACCCCAACCATAAAGACTTTCTGTTAATTGCTCCCGTGTTAATACACGTCCAATATTTTGTAATAAATAATTTAATACTGCAAATTCTCGTCTTGATAATTCTACGACTTGATTGTTTTTCAATACCTCATAATTCGCTGGGTTTAACTCTATATCTAAATGACGAATAACTGGATCTGCACGCCCTGATGAGCGTCTAACGAGTGCTCTTAATCTTGCTAATAACTCTGAGATTGCAAAAGGTTTTGTTAAGTAATCATCAGCACCAGCATCTAAGCCACCAACACGATCCTCTACTGTGTCACGTGCTGTTAATAAAATTACTGGGATTTTAAAGCCTTTTTTTCTTAATCTTGATAAAACTTCAATACCATTTATATTAGGTAGGCCAATATCCAAAATAATTGCATCAAAAGACTCCACTTCAACTGCTGGCACAACTTGGGCACCATCTTGAATCCAATCAACCGTATAATTGGCTTGTTTTAAGCCTTCACAAATACCATCACCTAAAATAAGGTCATCCTCAACAACCAATAATCTCATAACTTAAGACTCTTTTTCTATATTTTCATCACCATAGGCTATTAATGCATCTGCAGCATACATTAAAGATGCACCACCCCCAATATACACAGCCATACCCAAAACTGCTAATAATTCATCACGACTTAATCCTAAACGTTTCAAGTTTTCTGTATGTGATCCAATACAACCATCACAGTGAACTGCAATACCCAATGATAAAGCAATCATCTCCTTAAGTTTTGGATCAAGTTTAATATGCTCAATTTGCTTAAATGTTTTATCACCTTTTGTATGGGTATGACTTCCATAAGTAGTCGCTAAATATTCATTTAACTCTTCTAAAACTGCCTGGTATGCTTCACTCATAACCTATCCTATATTCAATCATAGACCTATTTCTCTAGCTTACTTTAAGCATGCAAAAAATCAGGTCCTAAAGCAAGTTTTGGCAGAGAATATTCTTCATCATAGCCAACATCAACCAAATAAAGGCCATTTGATGGTGCTGTCTTACCGGCGCATTTACGATCTTTCAATAGGAGTAATTCTTTTATCCAACTAGTATCTCTTTTTTGTAACCCAATCTCTAATAAAGTACCCACAATATTTCTAACCATATGATGCAAAAATGCATTGCCTTTAATTTCAAAAACAAGAAAATTCCCAATCTCGGTTAATTGAACATCGATAATATTTCGATAACTACTATGTGACTGACACTCTGCTGCACGGAAAGATGAAAAATCCTGTTCACCTAATAAATCTTGCATTGCCACTTTCATTGCTTGAATATCCAATGGCTCTTTCACCCATGTCACTAAATCATCTAGTATTGCTGAAGATGTAGCCCTTCTATAAATAACATATCGATAAGTTCGCCACTTTGCTGAAAATCTGGCATGAAAGGAATCAATCACTTCATTTGCCCAAAGTAATTTAATATCTTTTGGTAATCGCGCATTTGCCCCTTTAATCCAAGCTTGATTATGGCGCTTATTATTAGTTTGAAAATGAATTACCTGATAGCTTGCATGGACACCTTGATCTGTTCTACCTGCGCATATAACCTCAATTGGCTCATCTGCAACAAAGCTTAAAGCATTTTCTATTTTTTCCTGGACACTTAAACAATGACTTTGTCTCTGCCAACCATGATAATGTTTACCTAAATACTCTAACGCACAAGCAATTTTCATTTGCTACTCAACTTAAAACTCTATCTTTTTTCTCTAATGATGATTAAAAGGCAGAACTTCCTTTAAAGCCTGTCTTTGATATGGGTGTACTATATCATTTATTTTAACTTCTGTATTGTTGCATAAAAGCTTAAAGCCTAAAAATGTATTAAAAAGACACTGATCAGCTTTAATTTCTGATAACTTTTTACCTAAATCACCCCAGTTATAAACTGTTAATTCTCTTAGCGCACTTAATAACCAAACTGAGCCATAACGAGCGGTTGCATTGATAATTTTAAAATGGATCCGTTTAGATAAGACTTTCTTTTTAAGTTTAAATTGATCATCTAAAATAAAGACATCAACTTTATCGGCATAAAAAACAAACAGCCAATATTGATCATAATCAGCAATTACCGATACATTAACTAAATGATTAGTTGCATTATTATGTAGAATTTTTATAGGCTTTAATGATTGATTTAAATACCAAAGTACATGCTTATTATCGTAAATAAAAATACCGCTTGTTTGTAAGTTTAAGTTTGCTGAAATTGCAAACATATTTATTGCTTTGCCAATTTTATCAATCGTTATCTTACGCATATGATTACTATTATCTAGTGGCAAGATTAACCATTTAAGTCCATTTTTACTGTGTACTTGAGATAAGATAACTTGTTGCTTTTTTTGATTTAACAATAATACTGGATAAGAGAATTGAGACTGGCTATGCTCATCATCTAACAAATTAATTAACAATTTCTGATGATTATTAATATTACTTAAGTCTGAATAAGGGCATTCCCATGCTATTAAATGAGCATCATTTTTTACCATTAGAATATAACTGTAATTATTATTTTTATAAATCCAACCATCCACTACAATACAATTGTTTTTACCTTGTTTATCTTTACAATTAAATCCTAGATCAATACGAATACTATAAGTTTTTCTAGCTTTTCCTTTTGATAATAGTAAATGATTATTATCAACTGATATCTGATAAACATTGTTTTTAAAATGATTAATTAAAGCCATATAAGATTGTTGCTGGAAATTAGAAAGCCTTATAAAATTTACCACTGGCGGCTGAATGACTTTATGTATCAATTTATTAGAGTCATTAGCAATTTGATCAAATGATAAAATATCCCAATAATAACTCTGATAAGAAAGCGTACTATGATTATCACCTTTATCATAAACATTAGACTGTAGTTTAAAGACTTGATATAAGCTGCCATGGTAATTATCGATATTATCATTTTGACTAAATAACGCCATAATTTGATAATCTCCTAACCACATTGGATAGTGAAATACTTTCTTTACTGATTTTTGTCTTATTAACGCCAAAGGTGATGAAGCTATATATTGTTGTGCTTGTTCTAGTTGCTTAAAGCCAATCACTCTTAATTTATTGGCTTGATTAAACGTGTTAATAATATTTATTTTTTCATTAATAATATAAGCAAAGGTTAAAGCAAAAAGACTCATCACAATTGTAATCATCAAAATACCAACAAGCACACCACCTTCAAACCCATGTTTTTTAATCACGCTTGATACCTTTGAACTGCAATGACTCTATCAATAAGATGTGTTTTACTACCAAGTTGCAACTTAAGCCCTTTTAAATGATGCCAATTCGTAATGGTTGCTGGTTTTTTATTTATAATATGTCCTTCTTGCTCTACTAAGCCCACTATCTTTAATGAATCAATATTCGGCATTACTTCATAACGCCGATTATTTAATTTGACATATAATGAATTAATTTTCTGATTTTGAGCATCCTTTTGGTTACTTTTACCAATATAAAATATTGTTTCATTTAGCTTAGATACAATACTGTTTTTTGGTATTGTATCTGCTAATGGATTTGTTAAATAAACACGCTGCATTTGATTGCGATCATTCTCAATCGCTTTAATATCAAAATAATAAAAACGATTTACAGTTGCAATTACTAGTGTATCAGAAAGCTTTAGCTTTAAATATTTAGGTAGATGAAGAACATCATTACCTTTAAGTAAATTTGAGAAAGTAGTATAAAATAAATTTGATGTTGAATTAATCACTAATACATCACTATCATTCGTATATTGACCACTACCTTTCTTATTCAAACCTAAATTAGCAATTATTTGTTTGCTCGTTTTTGATAGCACATAAATTACAGGTCTATCTATAGCTGGATTTGATGAATGAATAACCGCTTTAAAGCGACTTGCATTAAGATTACTAAGACCAGCTAATCCTGCATTATCAATTGACTTTGTAATTAAGTCTAATGCCGCTAATTGGTTTGTAGTGATGGTTAATGATTTAACTTCTTGATTGTATTGATAAGAAGATAAGCTATAATCTCGAATTGCAAATGCTATTACAATACCACCAAGGCTCATTGCAATTAAAAGTTCCATTAAACTAAAACCACTAGCTATTTTGATCAATTTTAATCCATTCTAACTCGATCTTATTTATTTTTTCTGTCTGTTTAAGAATTAATTGTTGTATCTGATTAGAAGACTCTATTGTCATTAATTGTGCTTTTATCACCCCTATAAAAGCAATTGAAATAATACAAATTGAAATGAGTACTTCTATCAGAGAAAATCCATTTTGGTTATCAATATAGTGATTATATATGTGCTTTAAAAACATCAATATAAGCTCTCATGGCATCATCCTTTGACATGCCTTGACAACGTTCCCAAGCAGTATATTTTGCCCTTTCAACAAATTTTGTCATCGATGGTTTTTCTCCATGAACATCACCTTCAGTAATCTGCTTAAATAAGCCATAAAGCTTTAGCTTTTCTTGTTGGCTTGGGCGATAATCCATATCTTCATTTTTTATCCGTTCTAATAATACTTCAAATTCTTGCTCTAGTTCAGTCATATAACTTTATCCTCCTTTTATCCATTTTTTTCTATTTTACAATTGTTTTGTAAATGCTGCGACTCTGTTATAGAAAACTTCCATTTCATGTGGTATTAACTTACTGAAATTAATAAACCCGTGAATTAAATTATCAAAATGGTAATGCCTAACTGTAACGCCTAGTGATTTTAATTTTTCTGCATAAATCAAACCTTCATCACGCAATGGGTCATAGCCCGCTGTCATTATAAATGTGCATGGCATTTGATTTAGATTATCAACATACAGTGGTGAGATTTCAGGTGATCTTGGATCCATTGCTTCTGGCAGATAAGATTTGTTATACCACAAGACGCTATCTGCTTCTAGTAGATAGCCATGCGCAAACTTCTTCATTGAGTGTGTCTTATGAGAAAAATCAACTGTTGGATATAATAACACTTGTGCTGCAAAGTTAATTGATTCTTCTTTCTTTCTTAATCTTGAAACAGCCATTGTAATTAAATTAGCACCTGCACTATCTCCCATGACAACAAAATCATCATTCGTGCCTTTAATATCTGCTGCATGATGGTAGCTCCAATGAATGACCGCTTCAACATCTTCAATCTGAGTTGGAAATGGATACTCTGGTGCCAAATGATAATCAATTGAAATCACGACACGATTGGTATGTAATGCCAATTGACGACAGGGTGTATCAAAACTATCTAAATTACCTGAGACAAAGCCACCACCATGCGCATAGACCATAATGGGTAATAATTGATTTGGATCAGGATGATATAGCCTTACTTTAACTTGCCGCTCACCAACTTTGACTGTAAATTCTCTCACTGAGGCAACTTCTGGTGCCTTATCTGCATAAAAAATTAGCGAATCAGCATTTTTACGTATTTCCTCTAGACTTAATTCTTTTTTACCCGCCTTATGCTTATTAATAAAGCGAAGAAAATCTGCTAATTTCTTCGGTAGTGGTTGTGTACCATAATAAAAGTCACTAACAAAGCTCTCTTGTGCTTCTTCCTTAATATCAACTTGTACATTACTTTGAGTAATTACATTAAACCAAGCTCGCTGATTGGGTGATAACATCTCTTCTGTTGCTGTTAAAGAACCTGCCAAACCCTCGTTATTACAATCTTTTTGGCTATATTGATCTAAATTATCTAATATCCAATTAACCATATTTAATGCTTTTGATTGGTTTTCTGAGCGAATTTGTAAAACGGACTCAAATGGATGATGCTCTGTACTTGTTTGCACATAATCAACCACAAAATGACATGGCAAATAAAATAACCCTGCTTCTCGCGCAAGTGCGTATTCAGGAAATGCAGTCATACCAATGATACTACCACCCATACTTTGATAACAACGTGCTTCGATCATCGTTGGAAACTGTGGTCCTTCAATACAAACATAGACTGCGCCAAAATGCATATCAAATGAAAAGTCATTGCGCTTTTCTTTTAAAATCTCTGCTATTTCTTCAGAAATTGGCTGACTTAAAGAAACATAGCCTAATAAACTATCATCACAAAAAGTGCACTGTCGCAATGCTTTTGTGCGATCAATATACTGATATGGTATAACCATCTCACCAGGCTTCATACTTGGCTGAATACTTCTAACTGACGATAAAGCTAAAATAGCCGTTGCACCATATTTTTTTAAGGCAAAAATATTGGCTCTATAATTAATATGTGAAGGTAATATATTTTGTTCATAGCCTGTACGACATAAAAATAATGCTTCTTTTTGCTGATACTTAATGCGATACAAACCATTTGAGCATAAGCCATAAGGTGTTTCACGTGATAATTCTTCAATTATTTCAAATTCATCAAAATGTTCAAAACCACTAGATCCAATTATTGCCCACATTCACAAGCACTCCTATATTCTTATAAGGACTCTAAACTCAATGATAGCTATATTATTACTGAGTTAATGCTAATTCGCTAGGGTGATGTCTATTTAATTCTTAATATACCAAGAATTAAATAATCATTTACAATAACAACTGCGAAAACAACGAAATTTGGAGGAGTAGTGCCAGTTAAATAAAGTATAAGAACTTTACCATAGCACTGCTCCTGGGGGGGGTACTAAAAAGTATAACACAAAAAATTAATAAATAGCAATCATTAATTAGAGTGAACGCTATGTCAAACCTAGCTTTATAAGCGTGCCGTTGTACGTTTCCTAGATTTTTCTAGTGAGGTTAAATAACTGTTATTTGGGTAATTTTCTTTTATTACTTCCACTGTTGAATTAACCAGTTTTGGTAAATTCAGGCGTTGATATGACTTAAGCATAACAACCAAAGCATCTTCAACTTGTGTCGTTTTAGGGTATTGTTCTACAATAATTTTTGCACGATTTACTGCAGCAACATAAGCACCTTTATCTAAATAAAACTGTGCAATATTAAGTTCATACTGTGCAATGACACCTTTTAAATAAATCATACGACGTCTTGCATCTTGTGCAAATGGTGTATCTGGCGCTAACGTGACCACTTGTTTAAAATTATAAAAAGCACGTTTATAGCCTGTTGGATCATGTGTTGTCATATCATAAGGCAAGTATTTTTGTAAAAACCCACGGCCATTATCACTATAGACGATACCTAGGATATAATAAGCATAATAACGATCTTTTGCCGTTGGATACAATTTCAAATATTGCTCTGCAATTGCTAACGCCATTGGATCATCACCTTTCTGGTGATACGAATACATTAAATCTAACATGCCTTTTTGTGAATAATACTCAAATGGATACTGAGCCATTAAAGAGCGAAATGCCTCAATGGCATCAGTATAATTTTCATCGACCATGTAGTTATGCCCTGTCGCATAAATAAACTTTGCTGAATCTCCTTGATAAGGAAGTCCTTTATCACTAGCACAGCCGGCAACAGAAATAATGACAATAACACAAATAAAAGCGAATATTTTTCGCATATTCTCAACCTTTTTTTTCATTTTTCCACTATTTCGATTACAATGACCCAAGTAATTAAAGAAGAAGTGGAATTAATTTACTTTGGTAAAAAATAATAAACAATTTGAACGCATACAGCAAAGCTTAATTGTACCAAATGCATTAAGTGGCAAACGGCTAGATCAAATTTTATCCAAACTATTCCCAGAATACTCTCGGGCAATGCTACAACGATGGCTAAAAGAGGGTTATATTCTAGTCGATGGAAAAGAGCAAAAAGCTAAAACCAAACTTTATGGCAACGAACAAATCACACTGGATGTTAAAATACACAGCCAACATGATCACTGGCAGCCACAAGCATTAGATTTAGATATTATCTATGAAGATGAAGATTTAGTTATTATCAATAAACCGGTTGGTTTAATTGTTCACCCTGGTGCAGGCAATCCTGATCAGACACTCTCTAATGCTCTACTTGCTTATGATAAAGCTTTTAGCCTTATACCTAGAGCTGGTATTGTACACCGTTTAGATAAAGATACCTCAGGTTTAATGGTTTGCGCTAAAACCCTAAAAGCACATACATCCCTTGTGGAGCAACTACAAAATAGAACGGTCAAACGCCAATATGAAGCAATTGCTTGTGGCCTGATTCCTTCTGGGGCAACCATTAATGCTAATATTGGTAGAAACCCACATAACCGTTTAAAAATGGCAGTTATTAAAGAAGGAGGTAAAGCTGCCATTACACATTTTAATGTCATAGAGCACTATCGTGATCATACACGTATCCGCTGCCAATTAGAGACAGGTAGAACACATCAAATTCGTGTCCACTTACTACATCTTAAATACCCATTATTAGGTGATCCATTATATAACCCAAGACTCAAATTGACTAAAGGTATATCAGATGAATTAGCTGATTATCTAAAAAGCTTTAAACGTCAAGCTCTACATGCTTATCATTTATCGTTTAAGCACCCCCAAACCAATGAGATGATCTCATTTAAACAAAAGCCCCCAGAAGATATGCTGACATTAACTCAACTTCTACGCTTAGATATGGACTATTTAAAAGATGCTTATAAAGCATATGCAGCGGATGATAATGACTACTGGTATGACAATGAAGATGATAACTACATCGATGATTAACATAATGATATTAAAGGCAATCAAATGATAGGATTGATTCAACGTGTTTCATCTGCACAAGTTAATGTTGATAATCAAACAGTTGGAAAAATAGACCAAGGAATTTTAGCATTAATTGGTATTGAGAAAACAGATAACCAACAAACTGCACAAAAATTAGCACAAAAACTAATTAATTACCGTGTTTTTTCTGATAATAACGATCAAATGAACCTAAATCTATCGCAAACAAATGGAGCTCTATTACTTGTACCGCAATTTACATTAGCTGCTGATACGAAAAAAGGCTTACGACCAAGCTTTTCATCTGCATGTAAGCCAGAAGAAGCCGAACGCCTATTTTTATATCTTTTAGGCTATACTAAAACACAATACCCACATGTCGAATCTGGTAAATTTGGCGCTAATATGCAGGTTAGTTTAACCAATGATGGGCCTGTTACATTCTGGATTAAAGTATGAGCATGATAAACCATAATAGCAAGACTCAAAAATCAATTGCCATTATTGGTGGTAAAGGCCAAATGGGGCAAATGATCAATCACTTTTTAGCTAACGATCCTAATCTAGTTGTACATTTAATTGATAAAGATGACTCTATTTTTGATAGCCAGTATAAACAGTTTGATTTGGTCCTAATCTCTGTACCAATTGCACACACAAATTCTATCATTGAAGCAACTGCAAAAAAGCTTTCAAGAGATTGCATTTTATGTGATTTTACCAGTATTAAAACTCAACCACTTAAGTGTATGCTTAATTCACATACAGGTCCGGTCATTGGCTTACATCCTATGTTTGGCCCTACTATTACTGAGACTAAAAATCAGGTAATTATTCACTGCCCTGGCCGTAGTCAAAATAAATACCAATGGTTTTTAGATCTGCTACAAAAACTTGGTTTTCAAATAGAGACGATGGATGCAAATGAGCATGATCAATTAATGAATTTTATTCAAGGCGTTGAACATTTCAGTACATTTTGTTTAGGCAGTTTTCTAAAAGAGCAGTCCGTTGATTTAGCTAAATTACTTAAACTTGCAAGTCCAGTTTATCAAATGGAATTAAACATTTTAGGGCGTTTATTTTATCAGTCAGCCGAACTGTATGCTGATATTATCGCCTCAGATGAGAAGCGTATTGAATTACTGGAAGCTTATGCCGATCATATTAAAGAAATGGCATTAAGCTTAAAAGCAGGCAAACGTGATGCATTTATACAACGCTTTGAAGCAATCAGAAACCAAATGGGTGAGTTTTGTCAGAGCGCTTATGAAAAAACCGATCAAACACTCACCAAATAACAACTTAAGTTTAGTGATTTCTTTTATCTGTCAAATAATCTAATACATTAATAAATCACCATATAAGATCAATAATTAAACATTTGATTATTGAATAGATTTACAGCAGAAAAATTATTACAGTTAGCTACTGTTTATAATTAATGATAGGAAGCCATTATATGAAAACTCTGACTAAACTTATTCTAACATCACTTGCTATAACAAGCCCAACTTTAGCACATACAACGTTTGCGAATACACCTGATTATGCTTATGATTTAAACAGTGTACAAGCGCAATACCATAATTGGTTACTTGTAAATGATACAGCAGGTAAAATTTCAGATCCAAATCAAAGATCATTTAAAAATACACTAGTACAAGGTGGTCTTACAACTGACCCTAGCATGGTAAAAGATAATTATTTTATTACTTCTGAAGGCTTAGGGTTTCAGGTGCTACTAAGCGCTGGAATTTTAAATTTAGCTGATGCAAGTAACCCTCAATTAATAGACCAAAAGCAACATGCACTTAATGCAATTGAAGCCGTCTATCAGTTTATTTATTCACCTAACCCAAGTCAGCCAAACTCTAAAGATAAATTAGTTAACGGACTATTGCCTTGGGCCTGGTGGATGAATAAAAATACTTATATCGTATCGGTTGCCAAAAAAGGTACAGATATACAAAACTACAGTGCAACTGATGGTGATATTTTCTTAGCAAAAGGATTTTATCAAGCATCTTTATACTTAAAACAAACTAACCCTACTATAGCAAGTAAATATAAAACAGCTGCAATTAACCTAATGCATGCTATATTGAAATATGATACTGCTTTTGGTGATAATATTCCACCATATTACTTAAACGAAGGCGGTAATAATGCTTCTGGAAATCATAATGCCAGTGATGGTTTAGCCTATACAAAAACACCTTTTTCATTTATTAAAGATTTTTCAAACTGGGATAATCAAAATAAAGATAAATGGGATGCAATTATAAAAAACACATTATCTGTTATGGATCAAGCTCAAAAAGATGCAGCAAATTATAACTCTCAATGGGGAGGAGTATTAGGATTTATTAATCAAGAAGTTCCTGGTGCTGCATTTGTCACAGTTAAAGATAATACTTTAACATTTGACTCGACTAAAACATTCCAGCAGTGGAATTTTAACTATGATGCAGGTAGAGTTCCTATGTTTTTAGGTGCTTATATTATAAAAGCAACTGCTAATGAAAATGATTTTGATATGGCAAACGTTAATCTAGCAAAACAAATTATCCAAAATGAAATGGGATCACGAAATACGATAGGCTTAAATACATTTTTTGACTATCAACATAATCCAAGCAATGGCTTTTTGATCAATTTACCTGAGAATATTGGTGCCCCAATTTTCATTAATGGTTCAGCTCAACAAAGAGTTAGTAGTGATGGTGGCTATACTGATGACTTTCTTAATAGTGCTGTATTTCTTGGAAATATAGCAAATGAAGGTAATTTATGGTCAACTGCTAACCCTAACTCTGACCCTGCAGCATTTACAGCAGTAACACTAATGAATAGTTACAGTGGCTCCTATTATGATGGTGCTTATAAAATAATGTCTGGACTATTTACTAATGGCGCATTTGGCGCTTCTTCTATCACCCCTAATAATGCCGTATTAGCTGCTGTTCATCAAACACAACCTGTTATTTTTAATCCAAATACTTATGTCTACTTATACCCTGGCCAAATAAAACCATACTATGCAAATTATTATGTTGCTCCAGGCACAATGAAAGCTGATCAAACTTACTATGTTCGAGTAGAAGCCCCCGTTAATGAAAATGTCACATTTATGGATTATCAAAATTGGGGTGGCTCTCAACGCACAACTGAACAGTTAAATACAAAAAACTGTGCAATTTTTAAAGTTGAAGCTAACCGTACCGATTACTACAATATAGGTCTTTTAGAAATGAATGGCTTTAATGTTGAAAAACCAACAATTAGCTACCAAAGTGCCCAAACTAAAGCACAATTACCCCCTTGTTAAAAATGACAATTTAAAAAATTACATCATATTTTTAAGTACGGTTTGTAAGATACCACCATTTTTATAATAATCTAGGTCAATATCAGCATCTAAGCGTGCCAACGCATTAAACTTAACCACTGAGCCATCAGCCTTTTTAGCTTCTACTTCAACATCTGAACGAGGTTGTACGGATGCTAAGTTTTTAATGCTAAAAGACTCACTACCATCTAAGCCCAATGATTTGGCACTATCACCTTTTTTAAACTGTAATGGTAAAACACCCATACCCACAAGATTACTTCTATGAATACGTTCATAGCTCTCTGCAATGACTGCTTTTATACCTAATAAATAAGTTCCTTTAGCTGCCCAGTCACGTGATGAACCAGTTCCATACTCTTTACCTGCTAAAACGATTAACGGTGTATTATTTTCTTTATATTTCATTGCTGCATCATAAACATACATTTGCTCGCCTGTATCATGATACTTCGTAACCCCACCTTCAACACCTGGTGTTAATAAATTACGAATACGAATATTAGCAAATGTACCACGCATCATTACTTCATGATTACCACGACGAGAACCATAAGAGTTAAAGTCTTTTTTCTCAACACCATGTGATATTAAATATTTACCTGCTGGATACTCTGCAGGAATCGCGCCTGCTGGTGAAATATGATCTGTAGTAATACTATCACCTAGTACTAACAATGTACGCGCATCTTTAATATCGTTTAGCTCGCCACTACTATCAGCAAACCCTTCAAAAAATGGCGGGCACTGAATATAAGTTGAATCATTGCTCCACTGGTATAATTTACTTTCTGGTGCATCTAATCGCTGCCATTCTTCTGTACCTTTAAAGACCACTTCATAACAATCTTTAAACATTTCAGCATGAATCACTTGTGATTGAATTTCTGCTATATCATGATTACTTGGCCAAATATCTTTCAAGTAAACATCATTACCGTGCTTATCTTGACCTAATGCATCAGTTTCAGGATTAAAATCAACTGACCCTGCTAATGCATAAGCAACAACATGAATGGGTGATGCTAGATAGTTAGCTTTTACATTAGGGTTAATACGCCCTTCAAAGTTACGATTACCACTGGATACAGATGCAACTACTAAATCACCTTCATCAATAGCCTTAATAACAGGTTCTGGTAATGAACCGCTATTACCAATACAAGTTGTACAACCATAACCGACAATATTAAATTTTAAATCTTCAAGATATTGTAATAAACCTGACTTTTCAAGATAATTGGTCACAACTTGTGACCCAGGTGCTAGTGAAGTTTTAACATAAGGTTTAACTGTTAAACCTTTTTCTACTGCATTTTTAGCTAAAAGCCCCGCACCAATTAGGACAGAAGGGTTTGATGTATTGGTACAAGAAGTAATTGCTGCTATAGCAACAGAACCATGGCCAATATTACAGTCCATACCTTCAACTGCAATTTTTTTAGATACATCTGTTTCTTTTAACCCAAAGCCATGCAAGCCCAATTCATTTGTCAGTGCTTTTTTAAACTCTGATTGTAGCTGACGTAATGGCACTCGATCTTGAGGGCGTTTAGGACCTGCTAAGGTTGAATCAACGGTTGATAAATCTAAAGATAATACAGCGGAATACTCAGGTTCTTCAGCTGAGTCATGACGATAAAGCATTTGTTCTTGTAGTACTTTTTCAACACGATCAACAACATCCGAACGATTTGATTGTTTTAAATAACCAACCGTTACATCATCAACTGGGAAAAAGCCCATTGTCGCACCATATTCAGGTGCCATATTAGCAATCGTTGCACGATCTGGCAGTGACATGTGCTTAATGCCTTCACCAAAAAATTCAACAAATTTACCAACTACACCATGTTGACGCAATAATTCAGTAATCGTTAATACCATATCTGTTGCTGTAACACCTTCACGCAGCTTACCTGTTAATCTTACGCCGACAACATCAGGTAATACCATATAATACGGTTGTCCAAGCATCACGGCTTCAGCTTCAATACCGCCAACACCCCAACCCATTACTCCAATACCATTAATCATCGTTGTATGTGAATCAGTTCCAACAAGCGTATCAGGATAAGCAATTGTTTCACCATGATCTGTTTTTTCCATCACAACCTGAGCTAAATACTCTAAATTCACTTGGTGAATAATACCCATACCTGGCGGAACTACTTTAAAATCGTCAAATGCCTTTTGTCCCCATTTAAGTAAACTATAACGCTCTTTATTGCGTTGATATTCAAGTTTTACATTTAAATCTAGCGCCTTATCATTACCGAAATAATCAACTTGTACGGAATGATCAACAACCATTGCTGTATCTACTAGTGGGTTAATTTTATCAGGATTACCACCGGCATCTTTAAATGCTTTACGCATCGAAGCTAGATCAACTACAGCAGGAACGCCTGTAAAATCTTGCATCACAACACGTGCTGGCATATGAGGGATTTCAGGACGAGACGATGCTTTAGCATCCCACTCTAATACTTTCATTAAATCAGCTTCTTTAACCTTATAGCTATCAATATTTCTTAATTGATTTTCAACTAATACGCGAATTGAATAAGGTAGGCGTTTAATTGATTTTCCAGTAACTGCCTCTAGCTTTTTAAGGCTATAAGCAGAAATGTTTTTGCCATCATCTAATACGATAGCTGCTTTTGTATTTTGTTTAATATCAGACACGATACTCTCCCTATATAAATGTACTTTTATACATAAAATGATTTCGCTATTCTAGCCGAGTTAATTGAACTTGTACAGTCAACGCAAAGTTGCAAATAGTCATACAATCTTTTACACTGAAATACGTTTTTAAGCTTTATGCGCATTATACCTATGAATATGCTTAAAAGCGTAATTATTTATCATTAATTTATAGTTAGATTTTCTAAAGGAAAATCAGAGTATGCATGACAAAGAAGAACGTTATAACATCAGTAAACGAGTTACCTTAGTTGGCTCAGCCATTAATCTTGGTTTAGCGATTATTAAATTGCTTGCCGGTTTTTTTGGACACTCCAGTGCTTTATTTGCCGATGGTATTCACTCATTATCAGATCTTTTTGGTGATTTTTTAGTTTTGATCGCTGCAAAATTTGCTAAAAAAGATGCTGATCATGACCACCCATATGGCCATCAACGCATAGAGACTTTAGCAACGGTTGGTTTAGGTATTTTTCTTATTATCATTGGTATTGGTATTATCTATGATGGTATCTTAGAAGTTGTCAAAGAAGATGCACTTCGTCCTGATTACTTTACTTTAATCGTTGCTGTTATTTCAATTGTTGCTAATGAATGGCTATATCGCTATACCATGAAAGCAGCAGATGAAATTCACTCTGACTTACTACGTGCAAATGCTTGGCACAGTCGTAGTGACAGCCTATCATCAGTAATTGTACTAATTGGTCTAATTGGTTCATTACTAGGTTGGCACTTTATGGACCCAATCGCTGCAATTATCATTTCATTAATGATTATCAAAATGGGAATTAAATGGGGTTGGCGTGGCTTATCTGAATTAGTAGATACCGCAGTTGACCCAAAAACCATTGCTGAGATTGATGCAATTATTGCAAAAACAGAAGGTGTTCGAAGCCACCATCAAACAAGAACGCGATTAATGGCTGGTCATATTTTTTTAGATGCGCATATTTTAATTGATCCATTACTCACAGCATCTGAAGGCCATTATATTGCTGAAACAATTCGTGCACGATTAGCTTGTGAAATTGATCATATTGAAGATGTTACTATTCATATTGATGTTGATGAACACCCAGAGCGAATCCCGACACTTTCTGAGTTACCACCATCACGAGAGAAAATTCTCAATGAATTAATGCCAAAACTGAAAAACTTAATTCCAGAAAATGCAATTGAGCGAATTGATCTTTATTATAATAAAGCAAAAGCTAATGTTAGCCTTATTTTAAATACTGAACACTTATCCTCTCAAGGCTCTTTGGATGTTTTAAAAGCACAGATCAAGAAGATAGCCCGTGAGATTAAAAGTATTCAATCTATTCAAATTCTCTATCTTATCTAAATAGTAAAGTCATTTATCAAACCTTTTCAACAATCAATTAATTTATTTCTATTGAAACAAATATTATCAATATTCTCATTTTACTGCTCAAAAAATCATCTTTAAACAAGCAAAGTTTTAGAAACAATATTCAAATAGCATATTGACTGGCTATTTTTTAAGCTGGTAATGATCATAACAATCTACACCAAGGAGGGATTTAGATGTTGTCTCTAAAAATTCAAAAATTTTTAAATGAACATATTGAAACACTTACACATAAAATAAAAGCAATTGAATTGCTTGAGTCCTCTATTAGCGTAGAAGATAGTATTTATGACTTAAGAGATACACAACAACTTTCTAATCAATATAAAACCTGCTTAACAAAAATTAAAAAATTTATAGATTTACTCAATCAAAAAGCAAATATGCTTCCTATCAAAGATAGCATCTTACCTAGTAAACAAGATCAAGTTATTGCTCGATTAAGAAATTTATATTATCTACAACAAGAGTTGAAAAGCTTAATACCTGAAATTTCTCAACTCAGTGATGAAGATACATTTCATAAATCATTAACTCAATTATCAAGAATACCACCAGAGAGATTAACTACAAATGAAGAACCCTTTTCTTTTGAAAAAGTTTCTCTTAAAACAAAAAGAACTAATTGTATAAACGAGCAAGAGATCATTGAGCTATACAAATCTATACTTCGATCTACCTCTGATAATGACTTGCCATATAGTGAATATTTTAATTATATCCAAAAAATAATCAAAGCATATACAGCTGATAGAGAGCAAGATGATCATACTTCATTTATCAAATTGTTTATCAATTTAACCAATAAATTACAGGATCATAATCAACCCGAAGTTTTTTTAAAAAATCACCTTTTTGTTGGTACGCCCCTTGTAGAAAACATTATTGAAGTGAATAAAGCATTTTTTAATAAAGAACTACAAATAAAACTAGATCAATTACCTGAAACATTACCAGAAGAGATTAAGACAGCTTTAAAGCATGTTTATTTAATGTCAGCTGACTATCAACCCGATAAAAAACGTTCAGAACTTGCAAGTATTGTATTAGCGTTTCATAAAAGGGATAAAGAAGAATTTAATGGCTATTTATACAAAGCATTAGAAAATACGCTTTTAAGATATGAGTCATCCCTTTATGGCTATACCGTTGGTTTCTGTGATGCTGAATATCATATCAATATTAAAAAAGCTAAAGAAATATTTGAACAATTAAAGGAAGATATAATCACTAGCCCCTATGAGATATTATTTATGATCAGTGACAACTGGGATGATAATTCATTTAATGTACTTTTAATGAGTGAATTATTAAAAGTTTTAACGAATGCTACTGATGACGTTGATTTTAAAGCCATTGCTCATAAAGTTTTCACTTTAGTTCCATTGAGCTTAGAAAATAAATCTTTTGTTTGTGACGCTGAAAAACAATGTTCTGATACTGAACAATCAATTCCAAGTATTTTTTGTGATGAAATTATTAAATCAAATAGCCAGCCTCAACTTGATGAAACACCAAACCCTTGATAAAAAAACAAATTTTCCCACCTAAACGATTAATCAAACACCTGATCATAAGTCAAGCATGTTATTTACTTTGTAACAATATTAGTTCAATTTATTTCATTTCTATGGCTATATTTCAAGCAGTAACTTCACTTAAGTTTAGTTATAACTTGTAATAACTTTTAAACATTTTCATATAGTAGAAGAAGGCTAAATATTCTAAGCTATTAAGCGTGTTTATAATCTTTAACACAAGATTTAAAAGGAATTAAAAACCAAACGACAAGGAGTCAATTATGTTACCACAAAAATATCAAACTACGATTGATCAAGCAAATCAATTTATTGAAGAAATGAAAAGGAAAAATAATGGTGAGTTAACAACTAATCAAGCTCGATGGATTGAGATGGTTAATTATCTTGCAAGATTACTAGAAAATAAAATTGAAGCACTTGAAAATGATGGCGATGTACAGAAAGCTAATAGTAAGATTGATGCACAATTTACACGATTTAATGAGCAGTCTATGCCAGGAAAAGTCTACAGAAACCTTCAGCAACTAAATATCCAAATTGACCAAGACTATCTAGCTATTCACACCAAACAAAAAATTGTGCAAGATATTGAATTAAGTACAAGCCAAGACCCAATAACTACACCTCAAAGTGATGTTAAAGAAGAAGTTTTAAATTCAGTTGACTTAACACAATCTAAAGAAAAGCTAACTGAAGTTGAAATAACAGTTGAGGACAAGGTTGAAGTAGTTAAAGATCAAGTTGAAACAGAGATTAAAGAAAAAGAAGAAAAGATTGAAGAGAAGATAGAATGGACACCTGAAAAGTTAGCACAAAGGATTAATGAACTTGGTGATTCTGACTTTGACTTAATTATGAAAAATGCCATGACACAAGGATCAAAAGAATTCCAAGGCTGGGGAATACATGATAAAACTGTTGGCCAACTTACTTGGTTTAATGATCATAAAAAAAGAACACAAGCTGGAGAAAGCCTCCTAGCTAATTTAAATAATCATATTGATAAAGTTGATGATGTAATAAAAATTAGCGGTAGAGAAGCCTTTAAAGCATTAGATACACGTGAAGATGAAGGAAAAGGTGATCTTATTTATGGTCACTGGGAAACAAACCAGCCTGGTATTCTCTATAATACTTATGCATCATTAAATACATGCATTGTAAGAAATGTATGTGAATTAATTGCTGGTGAACCAATCAGTGAGCAAGATGCACTTGCAACTTATGACTTAATTCATCTCCGCCAACCAAAATTGGAAGAAAAAGCTGAGGTATCGAGTAGTTTAAATAGTCCTACTCACTTTTTAGATGAAGGACTTAAACAAGTCGACAAAACACCTGAACGAGTATTAGAACAATAATTATTTATGACTTTTTATAAGTAATCAAATACTTTCTTGATAATACAGCTGCTAATAATAAAACAATAATATTAACAACTAAAGCTAATAAGGCATACATTCTATTATACTCTAGCGCAACATAAATAGGTCCTTGCCCCACTAATGGTTGATATTTAGGTGATTTGGGAAATTGATATTTTTCTACCAGATTTCCAATATCACGCACATTAACAATTGGAATACCTTGTTTTAAATAGCGTACTGCAACATCATCTACCTTGATTAAATCAACTGGTAAGCTTGTAACCACTCCAATACTAATCGATTTAGGTTTAACTGTTGAATCACCAACCTGTTTCAAACCGATTGCAGCCATGGAGCCACCAACATTAATAAAAGCTTTAACACCATCTTTACCTTCATGTTGTTTATATAACTCCATTCGCTTATTGATTGCATCAATAGTACTTTTACTATCGATAAAATGATAACCAGAATCTTTAATCGTATCATTAATAATTTTAATACCTTCTTTTGATAGCCCATAGCCATAATCGCGACTACCACCAATAGAAACACCAACTGGTATATAGTCAAAAATGCCTTGTTTGACTAAGTATTGATACATATCAAGCCAAGTAAGTCCCGGAATATTTGCACCATAATTTGATGCACCAACAGTAAATACCAATAATGGCTTTAACTGTAATTCTTTAATCGCTGCAAGCATTGCTATATCTAAAGCAGGATAAGACCCTGTCATAGTCACTGCAACCGTATCACCTTTTTTTAAACCTAAATCACCTTTTAACCATTGAACAAAAATCGCAGCAAAATTAGGGTTAACACTATCTTGCTTTGCATATATTGAACCATAGTCTGTTGTTATCGGTGATTGTTTGTCACCAATAAGCCCTGATTTAGATAGATCTAACTTTGTATTAATCTTAATATCTTTTTCACTACGTAAACCTTTAATCGCATTATAAGCTGTATAAGTCGTTTTAGCTGCAGCTAACTTATCATAAAAATACTCACCATAACGAACCGTTTTAAATGTTTGCACCAAATATAAACCTAATAAACTAATCAAACAAATTAATAAAATTATATAGCTTGGAAATAGCTTTCTATGCCAATACATTTTCTTCATCATAACGTCCCTTAAACAACTGAAATCGCTGAGCCCATAAGAATAATTAATAATAAACGCACTAAAACAGATGCAATTAATAATGAACCTAGCGTTTCAATAATCCCTTGCCTATCAATTGAAAGCGCAATTAACCCAGGAATAATATAACCAATAACAGTATAAGCTTCACCAAAGTAAGAAACCATATCTCCTGTTGCTAAAGCATCATTAATAATAACCCCAAGTATAAATGCTAACAATACCGTTAATGCAATACGCCTTCTACCATAGATAATTAAAAAATTAGACAAGAATCTAACAATTGCATAGATTAATAGTGCAGAGATAAAAGTAACAAGCACATTACCAGGATGATTCATCTCTAAAGCAATGTATCCAGGTACGACCATACCACCAGCTGATAGGCCAAAGAATGAAACAAAAATTAAACCAACAACCAAACCAACGCCGATTGATAAGGTTAATATATCCATTAGTTTTCCTCTTCTTTATTCTTTTTAATTCCATTAGCTTGATGTAACTGAATAAAATCAATTAACTCTAAGCCAACACCATAAATATTCCCAATTCCTACAAGCAGTACACGCTTAGCTTGAAATTTTTCAGCAATTGTACTGACAATCGCTTGCTCATCTTTTTCTTCCAAATCAATAATCTCTGTCTGAGTTTTTGCCCTACGCTTATAAGCCTTACTAAAAACATCACAACCTGTGCCAATTAGCACAATTGCTTTAGGCTGTCGCCACTTAGGTATCACATCAACAAATTGCAATGTCCTATCTTGACGATCCTCTCGACAGTTAAGCATTAAAACTGCTTCAAAACCATCATGATACTCATCTAATAGCTTATGCCATAAAATCTCAGTTGAAACAGGGTCATTGGCAGCAAAGCCATTGGCAAATAAAATTTCACTACCTTCATAAGCTATATCATGCTTTGTCATCGCCCCTGGATCGGGTTTTGCATCCCACATCCCTTTTAAAGCAACAGCTTTTGCAACACCTAAAGATGCACACACTTTTAATGCTAAGGCAATATTTTCTTTAAATTCTGCATAGCAAAACCCTGCAACATCTTCATCGGTTATCGCATGAATATCATTTTCTGAAATATGAAATAATTCACTTTTTCTATCTTTTGTTGCCATTTGAAACACTGGTAATTGAATACTTTCAGGCGTAAAAAATTTCCCCCTTACTGGTACCGTTGCAGCTAGTGCTAATGCAACATCTTTAGGTTCAGGGCCCATTACATCTAAATGATCTGGTCTTGCATTGGTTAAAACACCATGGGTAGAACGAACAATTTTCAATTCACATAATGACTGTAATAATGGCTGTAGCGCCATACATTCAATTACCAATGCTTGTGTTTGTAGTTTACGTGCTTTACGAATGATTACAACCTGCTCAATAATATTGGTAAAGCCAACACGAAATACAGGTGTTTCATTACCTTTAGTATCAATAAAACGTGCCAATGTCCCTGTTGTTTTACAGCAAGTTGTAATGCCCCCAGATCGAAGGCCTGCTGCAATTAATCTTGCGACTGAAGATTTACCACGCGTACCATTAACATGAATTCGATACGGTATTTTTTTTAATGTATAAAGATGATAAAGCTCTTCTAAAATATAAAAAATCACTAACAGTAAAAAAAATATAATTAAAATCAACAAGATTGGCTTATTGTCAAAAAAAGCAAACATACCCTTGTAGCCCACAATAATTATTATCTCTCTAATGTGTAAATATAGCACAATAAATGCTATTTGAGGGATAGAATTATTAATTGTTTGAATAAAGATATTAAATTATATTTATTTTATAGACGAATTAAGACTTGATCGAAAATGCTACTCTAGGATTATCTGAAGTTTCAGTTGTGTGATGAAATACAGGAACTGGAGAAGCTCCGCCTCCTATCGGTTTTGATAGCTTTTTGAGCTTTATATTATCTGACAATCCTAAGTCATTGATACGCTTACTTATTGAAAATAATGATGATGACTTTGATATCAAATCTGAAACCTCTAAAACCCTCTTAAGCTGAATCATATCTGAATCATTGAGTAGGTCCTCTTGACTAAGATTATCTCTACATATTTTTTCTTCCAAGTTTTTAATCAATATCACTCTATAGTTATCCAACTGTTCTACAATATCAGAATATTGAGATTGCCCATGATTAGCAGATATAATTTGTGAGCTTTCCTTATAAACAGTACTGTACAATGCAGCTTTTAGTGTAAGCGCTTGAACTTGTTGATTCATGTGACCTAATATTGCTAATGCTTTTCCTTGATAAGAAGGGTAGGCTTTCAAATTATGTACAACTTCCTCAATAAAATCATCAAAACTTTCTAATATACTACGCGTTCTAAATCTATCTGAAATTCCTATAAATTCATTAAGATGCACACAACTTATTGCCTCATTTAATGCTTTATTTTTATCACTACCAGATGTAGTTGTTTTTGGTCTATCAGTAAAACGACTTCTAATGCCATGTGCAGCTCTCAAAATTTTTGGATCTTTATGCGTTGGACTAAAGCGCATTGTATCAATAGCATCAAAGAAATCTAAAATTGCGTTTTTAGCCAAGGCCCTAGCTAAATTATCCAAATCAACAGGTGATTTAGTTAATAACTCACTCCATTTATCTACTATAAAGTCATGATCAATCTTGGCAAAAAACTTCTGATCGTCAATCTCACATGAACCAATATTCTCGATATGTAGGTCCTGTTCTTTTAATAAAGCTGCATATAGTAGTACTGAAATAAAGCCTTGAGGTATATTGAACTCTTCTTTATTTAACATTTTCTTATAAGACTCAAACCCATTTAAACCTTTTGATGCAATACCAATAATGTCATTATTGGCACCTATAACTAACACTGACTCTGAAGCAGCTTTACCAATAAAATATCGCCAAAGATGAGAATAGATAATTTCTGCTATTGCATCTTCTCTCTTTTGCTCTAACTCAACAACTCCAAATTGCTTTACAAAATATAAAGTATTATTATATCTATACTTTTTCACATCATGAGCTGATTTAGCCATGTTATTGTCATTTTCAAGTAATGTTAATTCTGATAAATTAATTCTATTTATTTCAGGCTTTGCTATAGAGCTCGGCAAATTCATCGTTATTTCATTTTTAATTTTTAAAAGAGCTTCTCTAAGACCACTATTTTCTTCAATTAATTGTTTCGCATCTTGATTAGTAGTAGTTTGAATATTTTGTACTTTTTTATTAATCACACTTTGATCTAATTGCTCTGAAATTTGACTATGGATTTTAATAACTGTCAATATATGTATTAAACTACTTTCATCTTGATCTATATATGCTGAAATCAATGTTTTTAACTGATGTTCTTCTGATAAGTTAATATAATTTTTCAAGGATTCAACTTTGTTCAGCTGACCAGTTAATAACAATGGTTTTTTATTATTCATTATAAATAATTCAACTGCATTAAGTATTATATTTTTATTCATCATGCGACCCCTTCTGTCTAATTTATAGACAAGAAATCATACATGACAAACAATTAAAACGCAATGCTTTTTATTTTTCTCTTAAGAAAAATATATAAAATCAATGTAGGCTTATCAATTAAAGTAATATTATTCTATTGATTAAAGCTATTTGTATCCTCACTAGTCACTCCTTTTTTATTAGAATCATTATTATGTTCAATCTCATGAAAATAAGGCTTTGGCGATGTTGAAACATGGTTACTACTAGAAGAGTTTGATAATGATACTTGTGAGTAATCCACCACTTTTAAATTTATACTCTCAAGCTGACTACAACTAAATTTTGTTACTTCAACTAATTGTTGTGCCTGTGCAAAGGTTATTTCAGGTTTTATTAGCTCTCCTAATAATGTTTGAGTCAATTTAAGTTTCTGAAATTCCGTATTTTGATGCAAACTCATATTAGAAATACAATCTTCCCCTATTTGCTTTGTAATTGAAGTAATTAATTTATTTCTTTGCTTTAATGTATCTTCTATTAAATCTTTATTTTGGTGAAACTTGTTATAGACTACATTAGTATCATATTGGTAAACCTGACTAAATAGCTGAACCTTCTGAGAAAAATTAACTACTCTAAGAAACATATGATGAAATATTTCATATGCCTTACTACATTGTTGATCATTAAAACCTTCATTAGAGAATGCATTATCGATGTGTTTTTTAAATGCAAATAAATTTTCACTAACCATTTCAAAGTTTTGAAAAGCTTTAAATAACATTTGAAACTCTTCATTAGTCCCTATCGTAGATAGCTCACTTAATACTCTAGCTTGATCTTCCTTAGAAACCGTTGTATCACTTCTATCTGTCAACTTTGATCTTGCATAATGGCCTGTCTGTAAAATTCGACTATTTATTGTCACAGGTGAAAAACGTACTGTTTCAAGCGTATTAATAAATTTAGATAAACTTCCAGTTGCTAATGCTTCTGCTAAATGGTTCATATTAGCAGTTTCTTCTATTTTGGATAGTTTATCCCAATTAGCAATAATCATATCATGATCTATTTTAGAAATATTTTTAATATTCTCTGTTGAAACTATACCAATATTCTCTATTGAGCTTTTACCAATATTATGAATATGTAAATCCTGCTCTTTTAATAATGGTGTTAATAGAAGTATTGTAAGTAAGCCAACTAATCGTCCAAAATTCTCATTGTTATCTAACATACGATACAAAGACTCAAAGCCCTTCAAGCCAATTGAAGCTACTCCAATAATATTTTTTTTATCGTCAATAACTAAAGCTGTTTCTGAAACAATGGCATTATTACCTGCTAATTTTGCAAGTGTCATCCAAAGTAAAGCATATGTTGCTTCAGCAATAGCATCTCTAGCTTGTTGATCCAAATCTTTACTACTATCAAACATTTTCACAAAATATAAATTATCTTGCCCTTCTAGTGTACATACTTGTACCTCATGAGCTGATTTTGCAGCATCTTTGCTTTCTTTTTTTCTGATTAACTTATTATTATCTATTAATTTAATATTAATAGTATCTTGTAAAAAGTTTTTTACATCTTCTTGATTAGTGACTTCAGCAACAGGCGTTGTATCTGCAACATTACTATGAGTATTATTTGCATGAGCTACCATAGTCCTCAATGAAGACTGTTTGTCCTCTCCCTTACACAAATCTGCTGCATGCTTCTGAAGCTCATTTTGAAATTTTTTAACATCTGGATAATTAATATTTCCTGCACTTTTTGAAAGCATCGTACTATTATTGATAAGCAATAATTGTGTCAATATCTCTTGTTTATTTTTATTTAAATATGCAGTAACTAATTCTTCTGCTTGCTTATCATTAGCAAGATTAAGATAATATTTTAACAGATCAGCCCTATCAACTCCATTAAAGCTATTAACTGATATTCTATGGCGTTTTTTACTTTCTACTATTTTAACATAAAGATCAATTGCATCTAATACGGCTTTTTTATTCATAACTCCCCCCTCAAATATTTTATTTTTCCCGATCTATTATAAATAAAATATATATTGTGTCAAATAATAAAAAAAGCCACCACTAAATACTTTTAATGATGGCTTTTATAATGCTATTAAGCAATATTAAGTTAAAACGTACTTACCAACCAGTAACTTCAGCTAAACGCTGACCAATTTCTGCTGGTGATTTTGTAGTTGCAACGCCTGCTGCTTCAAGGTGAGCAAATTTCTCTGCTGCAGTTCCTTTACCACCTGCAATAATCGCACCAGCATGTCCCATACGCTTACCAGCAGGCGCTGTAACCCCTGCAATATAAGAAACAACTGGTTTTGTAACATTTGCTTTAATATATTCTGCAGCTTCTTCTTCTGCTGAACCACCAATTTCACCAACCATGATGATGGCTTCTGTTTGTGGGTCATTTTGGAATAAGGTTAATGCATCAATAAAGCTTGTACCTGGGATTGGATCACCACCAATACCAATACAAGTACTTTGACCAAAGCCTAAAGCTGTTGTTTGGTTAACTGCTTCGTAAGTTAAAGTACCTGAACGAGAAACAATACCAACTTTTCCAGGTTGGTGAATATGTCCTGGCATAATACCAATTTTACATTGTCCAGGTGTAATAACGCCTGGGCAGTTTGGTCCAATTAAACGAGAACCTGAATTTTCAACATAACGTTTGACTTCAAGCATATCTAAAACAGGAATACCTTCTGTAATACAAACAATCAATGGAATACCGGCATCAGCAGCTTCAATGATTGAGTCTTTACAAAATGGCGCTGGTACATATATAACTGTCGCATCTGGCTGAACTTGATCAACTGCATCTATCACTGTATCAAACACAGGCAAACCTAAATGCTCTTGGCCACCTTTACCTGGTGTAACACCACCAACCATTTTTGTACCATATTCAAGTGCCTGCTCTGAGTGAAATGTTCCCTGTTTACCAGTGAACCCCTGACAGATGACTTTCGTTTCTTTATTAATTAATACACTCATGCTTTGGCCTCTTCTTTCACTGCTTCAACTACTTTCTTAGCCGCATCGGTAAACCCATCAGCTGCAATAATATTTAAACCACTGTCTTGTAGTTTTTTAGCACCTAATTCTGCATTAGTCCCTTCAAGACGAACAACCACAGGTACTTTAACACCCACTTCTTCAACTGCTGCAATAATACCTTCTGCAATCATATCACAGCGAACAATGCCGCCAAAAATATTAACTAAAATCGCTTGGACATTTTCATCTGAGAGAATAATTTTGAACGCTTCAGATACACGTTCCTTTGTCGCACCACCACCAACATCTAAAAAGTTAGCTGGCTTACCACCACAAAGTTTAACTAAATCCATTGTTGCCATAGCAAGGCCTGCGCCATTAACCATACAACCAATATTACCTTCTAGGGCAACATAGTTTAAATCCCATTGGGCAGCACGTTGTTCACGTTCATCTTCCTGAGATGGATCATGCATCACTTGAATTTGTGGTTGACGATATAAAGCATTACTATCAATGTTAATTTTTGCATCTAAACAATGAAGATTACCTTCATCTGTAATCACTAATGGATTAATTTCTAAAAGTGCTAAATCTTTTTCTTCAAATATTTTGGCTAAACCTAAGAAGATTTTAACAAACTGCTTAACTTGATCGCCTTTTAAACCCAACTTAAATGCTAAGGCACGACCTTGATAAGGTTGTGCACCTACTAATGGATCAATGGTTGCTTTATGAATTTTATCTGGTGTCTCTTCTGCAACTTTTTCAATTTCAACACCACCTTCAGTTGATGCCATAAAAACGATTCTACGGCTTGCTCTATCAACAACAGCTCCTAAGTATAATTCCTTAGCAATATCAGTACAGGCTTCAATTAATATTTTACTAACTGGCTGACCATTTGCATCTGTTTGATAAGTTACTAGTCTTGAACCCATCATTTTCTTAACAAATGCTGCTATGTCATCTTTAGAAGAAACTAGCTTTACACCACCAGCCTTACCACGACCTCCTGCATGTACTTGGGCTTTTACAACCCACATATTGCCACCAATTTTATCTGCAGCAACTAAAGCCTCTTCTACACTATCAACAGCATAGCCTTTTGATACAGGCAAACCATACTCAGCAAATAGTTGCTTGCCTTGATACTCATGTAAATTCATGACATCTTCTCACTTATCTTTGTTTTACTTTAATTGATTTATTGAAAAACGTAAGCAAGTATAAAGGATATTATCAATATCTGTCACCCTTTTTTGTATAAAAGTAACTCAAATGATCGAAAATATACTTAAATACAGCATTGTCTTAATCTATGATCTAATCAATATTAAAGATGTTCTTTTCTATTAATAAGCTCTATACTCATAGGTTTAATTGTTGAAATATTTAAATTTAACGGCTTAAATTATTAATGATAAGTAAAATAAAGGTGCTTTTAAGAAATGAATAATCAAGTAGTAGACCCGGAACTAAAACTTAAGAAAAAATTTTTAAAAAAGTTTAAACTTTCTAATCCTACTATGATTTTACTTGCTTTAATTATTCTGTTATTAGTCATCATATTAGTACAACAGTTCTCTGACTCTTCCAAAACTAAAGAGCTCCATAATCAAATTAATAAAATTGCTTCATCAATAAAAACCAACCATCAAACACAAAATCAAATCTTATCTAATATAAATAAACAAACAAAAGCCATTACTTCAATTGATAACAATTATAACCAAGTTAATCAAATGATTAATAGTGCAGTCAAAAATCAAAGCCTAATACAAAGTAAACTCAGTCAACAATTTGAACAAACAAATAAAGCCATTAGTAACAATGCTCAATCTTTAGCACAAATTCTTAAATTGTTAAACATGAAACTAGGTCAGTTAAGTGATCAAAATTCATCACTTCATTCTATTTTAAATACTCCTCAAGGCTTTAAACGAACAGATCAATACACCATCAGTAGCATTGCCCCTTACGGTGTAATTATCCAGGACAAACAAGGAAATTTTTTAATTGCTAGATTAAATAAGCAACTATCAGTTGGTGTTATCACTGCCATTACTGAACATTATATTATTGCAGGCAATTATGTAATTACCAATGAAAGCTCTAAAATGCATAATAGTGTCTCTATTATAAAAAAAATGACCCCCTAACTAATCTTTAAGCTTAATGAGATAATACCTGATAAACCGTTTTAATAACTTGCTCTGTGGCATCGATTTTTGCTTGAGCTTTAGCTTGATATGACTTGATACTTAGTACTTCTTTTTGTTTAAGCCAAACTGTTAGAATAGATACTAACTTTTCAGCTGATAACTCAGACTGACGAATACAAATAGCGGCATCTGCATTCACTAACATTTGTGCATTATAATATTGATGATCATCAACTGCATAAGGATAGGGAATAAAGATTGCAGGTAAGCCACAGGCTGCTACTTCAGAAACCGTTAAAGCACCTGCCCTACAAATAATCATATCAGCCCATTGGTAAGCATCGTTCATTCGATCAATAAAAGGCATCACTTGTGCGTTAATTTGATATTTTTGATAATGAGCAGTCGTTTTTTCAAACTCAGCTAAACCACTTTGATGATGCACTAAAATAGAGTGATTTTTTGTAACTTCTTTAAACACTTCAGGTAATAGCTGATTAAATACTTGCGCACCTTGGCTACCACCTGTTACTAGAATACGGCAAGGGCGTTCTATATTGCATTGTTTATCTTTTTTATAAAGATCAATGATATCTGTGCGCAAAGGATTACCTATCACTTGAAGTTTTTTTGATAGATTAGGAACTTCAAAGGCACTTAACACCGCATTAGCAAACTTAGATAATACTCGATTGGTAAGTCCACTTCGAGCATTTTGTTCATGTATGATTAATGGCTTAACTAAAAGTTTTGCAGCTAAACCGCCGGGTGCTGCAACATAACCACCAAACCCCAAAACAAGCTCAATTTTATGCTTTCTAAAAATTTTGACACAAGCTAATATGGACTTTAACAATGTAATTGGCATAAGCATATAGCGTATTAAGCCTTTATTTCTTAAACCTTTCATTTGAATATAATCAATCTGAAAACGACTTTCGATTAATTTTTTCTCTAAGCCTTTCTCTGTACCAAGCCAGAAGATTTTACAACCTAATTGTTCTAATCGTTCAGCGACTGTCTTAGCTGGAAAAATATGCCCGCCAGTACCACCAGCTAAAATCATGATACGTTTATTCTTTAAATATTCCAGTTCATTTTTCATCTAAGTTTAATCTTATCTCTTTGAAAATTTACCAATTTAGCCTAACATATCCATTAATTGACAACGAGTAAAACAAATTAAAATTTTTAACGATCAATAAGTGAGAGTCAAATGAAAATCCTGATTGTTGGTGGAGGTGGACGTGAACATGCATTAGCTTGGAAATGTACACAGTCCAAACACGCAAAAGAAATATTTGTCGCACCTGGTAATGCAGGCACCGCTAAGGAAGATAAAGTAACCAATATTGATATTAAGGCAACTGATATTGACGCATTAGCTCAATTTGCTAAAAGCCACCATATTGATTTGACCATTGTAGGACCTGAACAACCTTTAAGCCTTGGCATAGTTGATTACTTTCAAAGCCAAGGTTTAAGAATATTTGGCCCTAGCCAAAAAGCGGCACAATTAGAGTCATCAAAATCTTTTTCAAAAGATTTTATGAGTGAGTGTCTTATTCCAACTGCGATCTATCAAAAATTTGATGATGCAAATCTTGCAAAAGCTTATGTTTCTAATCAAACATTTCCACTCGTTATTAAGGCCAGTGGCCTTGCATCTGGCAAAGGTGTGATCATTGCGCATACGTTAGATCAGGCACGCCAGGCTATTGATGAAATGTTATCTGGTAATCGCTTTGGTGATGCTGGTAAAGAAATCATCATTGAAGATTTTCTTCAAGGTGAAGAAGCAAGTTTTATTGTAATCTGTGATGGTAAAAATGCTTTACCAATGGCAAGTTCACAAGATCATAAAGCATTAAACGATGGTGATCAAGGACCAAATACAGGCGGTATGGGTGCCTATTCTCCTGCACCCGTTATTACTAGTTATATTCATGAAAAAGTGATGCAAACAGTCATTCAACCTGTACTTGATGGTATGGCTAAACATGGTACACCATTTGTTGGCTTTCTCTATGCGGGGCTTATGATTGCACCCGATGGTAGTATTAAAGTATTAGAGTTTAATACACGCATGGGCGACCCTGAAACACAGCCGATTATGATGCGCTTAGAATCTGATTTAATTGAGCTAATCTCAACGGCTTTAGATGGAAACATAAACCAAGCTAAACCATCATGGAGTAACCAAACGGCACTAGGTGTTGTACTTGCTTCTAAAGGCTATCCTGATACCTTTCTTAAAGGTGAGCCTATTTTAGGTGTAACTAGTGATAATGGTACTACCAATAAAATATTTCATGCCGGCACATCTATGCAACATCATGTAGTCATTACTAACGGCGGTCGAGTATTATGTGCTACAGCTTTAGGTGACAATATTCAACAGGCCTTTGATAATGCTTATCACTTAGCTGAGCGTATTCATTGGGATACCATTTATTATCGCAAAGATATTGGCATGAAAGCCATTAATAGAAAAAAGATGTCTAATTTATAAAGTACATCATTTATTATAACGCGGTACTTTTTTCTAAAATTAATTTTTCAAGCGCTTTAGCTGAACTTATACTTTTATCAGCTAGTGATATCACTTGATCTCTTTGGACATGCTCTGTATAGCAAATAAAATAATCTGCTATGCTTGCTTCTTTTAACTGATAATCTGTATAACCATCGCCAACGATAATCACTGGATTTAGCCATTTTGCTTGATAGTCTTTAGCAGCATCTACTTTTGATAATAAAGCAGGTGTTTTTATGATTTCAACAAAATTACCTTCACTATCCCAGCACCCTTCTAAAGCAATGACTTTTTCGTTTTTAATTCCCAAGTAATTTGCAAATGGTTGAATAACCCTACCCAAGCCACCACTAATAATCCAGATATCAATATTTGATGCCTTAAGCATTGTAAATAGCGTTTTAAACCCATCGCTAATAATACTTGGCAGTGCATTATCAACAAATCTCTCTATATCAGCTAGTGAAGGGGCTGCTAGATCAAATCGCTTTTTAACTGATTCTGAAAATATAATTTCTCCTGCCATGCCCATTGCAGTAATTTGTTCAATTTTTGCTAATACTTTAGGTATATGTTTCAATTTAGGCATAAGCATTAGTTCAAATGACTCACCTTGAATAATGGTTGAGTCAAAATCAAATAAAACCGTTGCTTGATACATGAGTACTAATTCCCTTTGATTTAAGCTTAAGGCTTATTTTTAGTTAGTTTTAATTGATCTAAGCTAATATAAACTTCATTATCTGACTGTACTTGTTTTAACGGTTGTTGCCAAGCATGCCCATAAATAATTTCAACTGGCATTGTTGTTTGGTTTTTTAATTCTAATTCCATATAGAGCACTTTTTTATGCTCTTTATCTAGTCGATTAATCGCTAAAATATCACATAGCATATCTAAATCTTGACTAAATTGTTGTTGGCTTTGATAGCTTATTTTTAATACCTCTGCATCCATCACGGGATCTTTAAATAATAATTTTCTTAAACTATCCCCAAAATCATGCATATCTACCCAATTATTAGGGCGCTGTATTTTACTGGTTTGTGGAAATAATGTAACTGGTCCAATCGTTGTAAAAAACAAGCAGCCATCTTGTGATAAAAGATGCATAAATTGAGTCAGTGGTGATTCAATTGTTTGAAAGTGATGTAAGTACAGATTTGATAAAATCAAATCAAATTTAATATCTGATTGTGCTTGTGTATCGATTAATGTCATTTCGTCAAATTCAGAAGACAAACTAAAATCTTTAGGCACTTGATAAAAAATCTTACTATTTGAAAAGCGTTTAATTAAGGCTTGAATAGCACTTTCACTCCAAAAGCCATCGATAAGAATCGATTGATATGAATGATTAACAAAGTCTAGCTTTTCAAGCAACCTAGATGCAATTTCATCAATTAAATAATAACTTAATTGATTTTGATCATGCTTTTGTGTATCAAAGATAAAATAATTCATTAATGGCATAAAAGGTAACCCATGTTTCAATTTAATGATATTCTAAAAAAGTCTTTTCAACTTGTAAAACCTATTTTTTTAGAGTCTTTATGCCTTAGTTGTGGGCAAAACAGCGATCAATTATTATGTCGCTATTGTTATAAGCTTATTAAAAAACTGACTTACCCAAACAATGCTTGTCAAACTTGTGGCAACTTAACTATAAAAAATAGGCAATGTGATCAATGCCTTTTAAAACCGCCCCCTTGGCAAAGCCTATCAATTGCTTTTTACTATGACAGCTTAATCCAGAACCTATTTCAGTCGTTTAAGTTTAATCATAATTTTAAAGCCGCAGCTTTTTTATGTGAGCAATTTAGTCAAGCAATCATAAAAAAGTCACACTTAGAAGCTGATATTATCATCCCTGTACCCATTCACAGACAAAGAAATATCACAAGAGGATATAATCAAAGCATTATCTTAGCAAATGCTTTAAGTAAGGCATTAAACATTCCTTTGAATACAAAATACATCAAACGCAGCAAATATACAAAGGCGCAAACTTTGCTTGAAGGCAAAGTAAGAAAAGATAATGTAAAAGAAGCATTTTCTATTCGATCAAAAAAAACTTATCAACATATCATCGTTGTCGATGATATTATCACAACAGGTAGTACTTTAACCTCATTTTGTAATACTTTATCTCAAGCTGATAATCCTAAAATACAAACTGTTACTTTTGCAAAGCCTTTAAAATAAGTAAATTTAGCATATTTAAGCTTTAATTAACTCCGTGTTCTATTTGAAATATTTTAAATAGGAGAAAAACCTCAACAGCGCAAAATATTTAGTGATACTACAGGCACACCAAAGTATAAAACTATAGAAAACGCTGCTTACTTATCAAGTAATTTATCAGAGCTATTTGAGTTTTACCAGCAATCACCAGATGGTATTGTTGCAAAAGCAAGTGGTACACTTGGCATAGGTAATCACTTTATCCAACCAAATTTAGCATATGATAAATTTGTTGAAACAGTAAGTTCAACAAAGCCTCCTTTTACACTCGAGTATTTACAAATGGCCTATTCTGAAGAACATAAAAAAAATATTAAACAACGTGCTTTATTTTTTTATGACACTGAAACTGGTAAACAAGTTATTATTCCCATTCATGCAAAATTACTTGGTAACGGAAATTATGACTGTCATAAAATTAGACCTAATTCTAAAGACTATATTGGTTACTTACCTAAGATTACTCAACTTCAAAATCCACTACTACAAAAATGGGCAAAGCAAGTTAGTGAAAAAGTTGTTCAACATTATAAAGAGCATTATAACTCGATTAGTCAAGAAAGTAGTGAAATTATAATAAAATATAAGAGGATATTGGTGGACGCAAATACTTAGGCAGACATTCTCCAAAAGAAGAAAACTGTGATTTCTTTCATTCAGCAAACCCAGGATTACTTACGACACATGACCAATTTGATTACTGTACAGCATTTTCTAATATACAAAGTAAATTTTACTCAAACTTTAACCAACCAACAACACCATTTATACAATATAGTACTCAACCAGCCAAGAGAAGTTTTATACCACCTGAACGTTCGCCGCCTTAATTGGGCTAACTAAAATTTCAGGCTTAATTAAATAAATCATATACATACCAATTACACCAATAACCAATAAAACAAGAATAAAAATACTCATTCCATAAAGTGGATCATAATGGGACAGTATTTCTGCGATTAATGGTGCAGCACCTGCAATACCATTACCGATACTATAAGAAAAAGCACAGCCAGTTGTACGCCAATCCTTATTAAAAACTGAGGCAAATAAAGGTGAAATTGCACCTTGGGTTGCAGCCATTAATAACGTAAAAGCATACAGTGCAATTAAAGCATTAATCATGACCTTTGTCTGAATTAACCACATTAGTGGCATTGTTAAGATTAACAATAAACTCATTGCGATAACAAAAAGTTTTAAATAACCCACTCGATCTGCAACCATACCAAAGATTGGATAGACTAAACAAGCTAATACTAAAGCAAATGTATTAACTAAATAAGCAGACTCAGAACTCACTGATAGATACTCAATCTGATAATTAACAATATAAGTAAAAACAAGAAAATATAATGATGCTGCCATTGTCGTTAAAGCAACAACTGCAACAATTGAACGCCATTGTAACATGAGGGATCGAAGCACATTTTTTTTCTTTTTTACTTCAACTGACTGAGCGCCTGCTTTTATTTGATAACGATTCATATAAAGGAAAATAACAAATAAAATACCACTTAATGCAAAAGGAATACGCCAAATGAGTTGCGATTGTGTTTGAAATACCAATGAAGCTAAAAAGCTTACCAATGATGCGCAAAGAAAGCCTAATGATGAAATACTATAAACCATACCAATGGTAAAGCCTTTGGTTTTTTTATAATCATCAACTGATAAACTTAATAATCCTGGGAATTGCCCACCAACTGAAATACCTTGTGCAATTCTAAAGGCGACAAGTAAAGCTGGCGCTAATATACCAATTTGCTCATATGTTGGTATAAAGGCAACTAGAAATGTTGTAATACCCATTAAAATAACACACAAATTAACAGAGTATTTTCTGCCATAACGATCACCAACCCAGCCCATTAATAAACCACCTAATGGACGTGCAACAAACCCAAGAAAAAAAGTAAAAAAAGCTAATAACATACCAATATAATGATTTTGTGATGGGAAAAATGTTAGCGCAATACTACTGGCAAAATAGATATATAAAGAAAAGTCATACCATTCAAGAATATTACCAAATGAAAGTTTCAAAAATGGTGCAATTTTTTTGTTTTTCATTAAAACTTTAACTTATTTTAATCAAATTGCAGCCTAGTATAACAGATTAATAACCTAAAATAAAATAATACCCTAAAAACAAAACCATCATATAAAATTACCATATAACAATTATTTTAAATTTTAGCTAGAAGTATTTAGGTTTGGTAGTTAAATACAGAGGCATATTGATTGTGTAAATGCCTATTAAGAACCCAAGGACATTTACCATCATTACCCATAGTTTCCTGACATAAAAAATAAACCTTATCATTTAAATAAGCATACCCTATGTTATCTTGGCTACACTGAATATTTGTTATGTCATCACTATTATTTTTTGTATTTATCTCAATTTTACAATAACCTAACATTTTAGTGAATCTAGCATCAATAATTACTGAGTTGCTATAATGGCACATCAAATAAAGCGTACCATCAGGTGCAGGGTATAGATTTCGCCCACAGGCTGTTAAATTGACTTGCCCAATTCCTATGGCATTTATTTTTCCTTTTGCAAAAGGATATCCATTTGGATGAATAACAACATTAACTATTTGAGTAGCGTTATAACCTTTTTTACAGCTGTCACTTCCTGAGACAGCAATATTAGAAATATTCTGGTAGTTCCAACTAAAATCACATGAGTTATAACCACTTTCATATAAAGATACCCCAACATCTCCTGATTCAGCAGATAGAGCTTTTAAATATAACCAAATACTAGATCTGACAAAATGATTACCATCATAAATGATTGTAAATGTCATACTTTTCCCTGGTAATAGTTTTTTTCTTTGATTAAATATCTTAACTAATTGACTCATTTCCCAATATTTACTTGGTGTTACCCAACTAAAGGGCTCACCCCCATTATTATAGCCATTTGGAACTTTTTTAAATGCGCCTGCCATATAGACTGTATTTGTATCATTTGTTATCGTTAGCTTCCATATATGTGCATAGACACAATTAGACATTAGTAAAGTTATTGTGAACAATATTATTTTCATACATATCTTATTAATCTCTTTAGTTAGTTTAAATAAAACTTTTTGCAGTCTACTAATTAATCAACCATAATAAAATTAGAAATAACTTAAGAAATTTGGTTAACTAAAAGTTTATGAAATATACAATCAAACAAATCGAAGTATTTTTAAGTGTTGCTGAAACACTTAGCCTAACTCATTCTGCTGAAAAGCTTTTTATGAGTGTTCCTGCCGTATCAAAGCAATTAAGAAACTTTGAGCAGCTTTGCTCTGAAAAACTATTTACAGTAAAAGGAAAGCAGTTACATATGAGTGCATATGCAACCCAACTTGTTACACCCGCTAAAAACCTACTCGAACAAGCACAAATTGTTCAAGCTTATATGAATCAAAAATCTGCCTCTGAAAAAATTATTAAACTAAATATTGATAGCGCCTATCAACAACTTATTTATCCAATCTTACGTAAATTTAACCAACTTCACCCTGATGTGGTCTTTCGACTTGAAGTTGCTGCTTGGATTCAACAGCATGCGGCTCTTTCTAAAGAAAATGATGTCCTTTTTATTACCCGCGAAAAAGATGTTTATGGTAGAGATTTACACACAGAGACTTTTTCTTTGATGCCATTTGTCTTTATAACAAGTGTCGATCATCCGCTAACTAAAATTGGTGGTTTAACAATCAATCATTTAGTCTCTCAAGTTTGGTGTCTTGCAAAAGAAGTTACCAATACTCAGATTGAACTCAGAAATTGGTTAGATCAATTAAAATTAGAAAAACCGATTCTTTTTGTTAATTCATTAAATTCTATTCCTTATGTTGTCGAATCAGGGCTTGCTGTGGCATATTTACCAGAGAACATCGTTGAAAGTCAACTTAAAGCTAATCAAGTAATTAAATTACATATTCCTAATCTACCTAACCTTTCATTCCCATTGGCATTACTTTATCATCATGATATGCCATTAAATGAAATTACCATTCAATTTATTAAGTTTTTACACCAACATTTATAAATCATTTAAGCACTTTATAAATAACAAATGCTAAAACTGTGATGCATAATAAAATAAATGCAATTGATATATAACCTGACAAAAATGATTGTTGGTAAATTTTAGCTAATTCTGTTGATGGTAATGAAGCTATTTGATCTAAAATTTGCTGTTTCTTTTGAGGGTCATTAACTAATTGATTAATCAAGCTTACTTTTTCTTCAGTTAATTGAACTTCTTTCAGTTTAAATGAACTAATTAAAACTGACTTTTGGATATGATAGAAAATGATACCTGCTAGCGTTAAGAAAATGACGCCTAAGGTATTAAAAACGGTTAATACTGCACCACTGACCACACCAACATCATCATTACTCTCTAATTTCGATAATGATACTGGCATACCAATACCATTACCAGCACCCCAAGCAACACCAAATAAAGCAAAAGCAAAGATTAATACCCACAAATTTGTTGTATAATACAATGCTATAAATAATATATAAGACAGTATCAAAGGGATAAATACTAATCGAACTGCTACATGCAGCCCTTTCTTATCATAAAGCCCTCCTGCAAATGCAGGTATAATTGCCGTAAATACAGTCATTACCAGCATCATTAAACCTATTTCTCCAGGGTTAAATTTAAATACTGTTGCTAAATATAATGGCGAATAAAATGAAATTACCCAGGCAGAACTAACGCAAATCGTATAAATAATACAACCAATTAAAACATAATGATTTTTAAATAAACTTAAAGGTAGTAAAGGAGATTTAGTTTTATATTCAGTGATAATAAAAAAAATAAAAGCGAGTAATGACAGGGTAAATATACTGATGGTCGTTAATGATGACCAGCCATATAAATCACCTTCAGTTAAAATATAAATTATACTTGATATAAAAATCGTTAACCAAAACATGCCCCACCAGTCGATTTTAGGTTTAACGGCCAATTTAGATTCTCTCGCTGTTAAACTAATAATAATAAAGCTTGCAATCATTAATGGTACACTGATATAAAATACCCAACGCCAAGAGGCAACTTCAGTAATTAAACCACCAAGTAATGGGCCAAATGCTAAACCAATACCCATAATGGAACCATAAATACCTAATGCTCTGCCTTCTTCCTCTTTTGGAAATGCATCGACTGTAATTGCCATCCCTGCAGGAAAAATTAAAGCGCCAGCAATTCCCTGTATTAATCGACAAATAATCAGTTGTATTGATACATCAGATACACCTGCACCAATTGAGGCAATCGTAAAAACAAACATACCAACATATAATAATTTTTTACGCCCTAGCATATCAGCTAGCTTACCCATAGTTGTCATAAAGCTACAAAAGGTGATGCCAAAACCTGCAATAAACCATTGAAGTTCATGCATTGATGCACTCAAATCATATTGCATATCACTTAATACTGTATTAACAATTGTAAAATCAAGTGCAACAACTAAACCTGCAATGCAAGTACCTACTAAGACCCACCATTTATGTTTTGTTTGATGATGTGACATAACAACCCCTAACTTTAAAATATTCTTACTAAGTGTAGCAAAGATTCAAATAAATATATTAATGAGCAATTTTAGAAATTATAAACAAATGACAGTTGTGTCGTTGTATCAAGCTTTTTCAATTGACTACCATCAGAATTAACAGGTGGATTTGAATCATAGTTTAATGTAAATGAAGGCTGTAAACCAAAGCTATTATATAATGAAGTCGTTAATGACATGGTTAAACCAACGGTATAATGGCGTGGTGTTTTAATCCATTGTATTGTTTGACTATAACTTGTCTTATCATTCATTTGCCATTTGTATTGTGTTTTTACTTGAACAGATGGTTCATTATGGAAAGTACCACCTGTCTCTTGTGTTTGACGTGTCTGTTGCATACCTGGGCCAAAGAATAAATCTAATGTCATGCCATTATTTTTATATAATCGGCGCTTATACCCTACGTTTTCATTAATTTGATAAACATAACCACTTAATTGGTCATTTAAGTATTGGATATTAAGATATACACCATTATATTGACTAAAATCATATTCGCTTTGACCAGTTGCAAAGAATTTATTTGCCGTTGTCGCATCTTTATTATAATCAAATGCATTTTGATAATTCATAGAAAGCGTATGCAACCAATGCTTATCTGCTTTATAACTAACATTAGTTGACGCTGATAGATTTCGTTGAAACGTATTACCTGTATTATATTGAAAACCTAATGTTGCATTTGTGCCATTCCATGGACTTTGTTTCGGTTTTTTACTTGCATCTGCAGGCTTAGTTTCTGCCTTTTTATCTGCTTTATTTGATTTAGCGTCTGCCTTCTTAAGCGTTTGATCGTCTTGCTTAGCTTTGTCAGACTGGGCATTACTTTGAACCAAAACACCTGCTGTCGCTTGAAATTGAGCTTCATTTTGATGTAATTGGGCTGCCTTAGCTTGGTAGTATTTTGCTAACGCCGTATAAGTGGCAGCTAATTGGCTTGCATCTTCTGCTGTCATCTGGTTATTACTATTTTTAGTATCCGTTGTTTGTGCAAACAGCGGTTGATTAACCAGACAAATCCCAGCTAATATATTTACTGACAATAACTTACGCTTAAAAGTCACACTTAAGACTCCTTAGATTGATTGATATGATCAGAGCTACTAGTAGCATTTGAGACACTGTTTGAGGTTACATTTGAAGTAGATTTGCTCGATTGATTTGTTTGATCATCTTTTGGCAAGTATAGTGGTCCCATTTGCCCACACCCGTTCAAATAAGTAATTAAGCTTAATAAGCTAAGAATTTTTAAAAACTGACTCATTTTTTTAGTTCAATTTGTTTATAATAAGTTCCAATTATTCATTGCATTGTAACGAAAGCCCGTGGCGGATTCAATAATGCAAGAGAAAAGAAAAAATATAGTACTTAAACATTAACGATATAAACGTATAAAAAGGAGCCTAATTACGATGCGTTTGATTCGCTGGATTATTTATACACTGGCAGCATTAATTGTTCTAATACTTATTGGCGTAAGTATTATCTGGTTTAGTGTTGATATTAACCAATATAAACCACAAATTGAAAAACTAGTTAAACAAACAACAGGTAGAACCTTAACACTACAAGGTGATATTCATTGGAGTTTTTCTGGTTTAGATCTTGATATTGATATCGGCAAAGGTAAATTATCTAACCCACAAGGCCTTAGTGGCACATTTGCTCAATGGGATGCTGCTGATATTCATATCAACCCTTGGCCTACGATTGGTTACTATTTAGGACTAACTGATAAAAAAATCATTAAAATAAATCAAATCATCATTGATCGTGCTCAAGCTTATCTTAATATTTATACTGATGGCAAAAATAATTTAAGCTTTAGCCCAGCTCAAACACCTAATGTGCAATCAAAGCAAATTATAAAAAACCAAGACAGCGCTTCTACAGACACATTAAAAATACAAACACCTAATAGAGCGTTATTTTCAAAAACTCAGTGGTTGCCAATATTAACTGGTACTGTGAACATACAACATGCAACGATTCAATATCATGATCAAAGAAACAATCAAAAATTTCGCATTTATAATACTGATTTATTACTTGATTCAGATCAAAACACACCTTCATTGAATCTAATTAACTTAACATTAAAAACAAAGTTACTCCTAAATCAAAAAACCTTTAATATTCATTTAAAATCAGTACTTGCTATTTATCCTCAAAGCATTAACTTTAATAATGTCAATGCAACAATCACCTCACCTAGTAATCAGCAACAACAAAGCCTTTTAGTTTCAACTAAAAAAATTACGCTAAGTTCATCTACCATTTCAACTGAATCTTTAAAATTTGTGGTTAATAACTTACTGTATATCACACTAACAGATCTAAACTTTTTATTTAAAGATTATTCTTATTATGGACATCTAGCACTTAAAGGTGAGAACTTAGAAGATATTTTAAAGTCACTTAATATTAACCTAATGACTTTAGTTAATCCAAAAGCACTAGATGACCCTAGCTTAAATGCTGATTTTTTTGGTGATAAGCAATCTCTACTTTTAAAAAATATTCGAGGAGCTATTGGCCCTAGTAATATCAGTGGTAGTATTAAACTTGCATCATTTAACCCGATAGATTTAAAATATAGCATTGATATTAACCCATTTGTCTTATCTGATTACCTAGATCTTAAAGGTGCATTACTTACATTTAATCTATTACACTCAACTGGCAAGCTTACAATTTCTAAAGATCAAAAGCAAAACTACCTAATCAACGGTGAAAATCAAATTACCTCACCAAAAGCTTTATTAAAAGGTATTGATCTTAATCGTATTGCAACCGATGTTCAAAACTTATTAAAATCACTTAAAACGATGAGTGGTTTTAAGGATTCATTAAATAAAATCAAAGATGAGTTACAAACACTTAATATTAAAGACAAACGCATTAATCCAAATGATGGCCTTACAACTGAAATTGAAAAAATTAATATCATCAATCAGTTTAAAGGTTCTGAAGTTGACACAACTACAATCTCATTAGAAGGCAATAACTTTTATTTAAATGGTAATGGCGAATATAATTTAATAGATAAAGGACTAAATTACAAATTAAAAGCGTTTGTTTATAATCCTAAAAGCCCTAATTTAGAAGATTATCAAAAAGTCTATATCCCCTATCATATCTGGCGTAAAAATACTGATGATGCTATTCACTCAACTGTGAATTACAATGAATTATTTAAACAAGTACAGCCAATTGCACTTCAAGGCTTAGGTAAGCAATTATCTGAGCAGCTTAAAAACAACAAACAATTAAATGATAAAATTAATCAGTTTTTAAATAACCTATAGAAACTAAAAGAGACTAAGTAAAATGCAGTTAGATCAAATTAAAGGTATCGGAACTCATTTAATCAATAAATTTTCAAAGTTAAATATTTATACAGTCAGTGATTTATTATTTCACTTACCAAGAGATTATCAAGATCGAACTAAGCTTAATTCAATCAAAACGTTATATTATGACCAAATGGCTCAGCTTGAAGGTGTAATTACTCATACTCAAGTTGTTAAAACGCGTAGAAAAACGCTTAAGCTTCTGATTACAGATAATGATCAGCAATCATTAGAAGTCATTTTTTTTCATTTTTTTCCAAATCAAATTAGTCAACTTAGAGAAGGACAAAAAATTCGCTTATTTGGTCAAATTAAGCGACAATCACAAAGCTGGCAAATGATTCATCCAGAATACAAAATACTATACCCAAATAAAACCTATGCATTACCTGATCGCCTAACATCTGTTTATCCTGCAACTGATGGCTTAAGCTCACAAGTTATTGCCAAATATATACAGCTTGCTTTAGATAATATTGAGTATCGTTTAAATGAAACATTACCCCAATGGCTAACCAAAAAATACCAATTAACCGAGCTATATGAAGCACTTAAATTTATCCATCACCCACCAAAACAGACAAATCTCAACCAATTAAAAGCATTTCAATATGAATCACAAAAACGCTTAATTATTGAAGAGCTAATTGCGCATCGCTTAAGCATTCAACTAGCTCGCAGTAATAATGAACAATCTCACGCACATACAATAACCAATATCCAATTACTTGGAGAATTTATTCAAAGCTTACCCTTTCAACCAACACAAGCACAACTAAGGGTCATCGATGATATCCAAGCTGATCTAAAGAAATCAAAGCCTATGGCTCGACTAGTTCAAGGCGATGTTGGCTCTGGTAAAACAATAGTTGCCGCTGCTGCTGCTTTATTAATAGCAGAAAATCACTATCAAGCGGCCATCATGGCACCGACTGAAATTTTAGCTGAACAACATTACCATAATTTTAGTCAATGGTTTGAACCACTCTCTATAAAAAGTGCGTTAATCACTAATAAAACCACGCAAAAACAACGTAAATCAATCTTAACTGCATTAACCAGTGGTGAAATTGATATTCTAATTGGTACACATGCACTCTTTCAAGCGCATATTGAATTTAATAGTTTAGCTTTAGTCATTATTGATGAGCAACATCGTTTTGGTGTTCAACAACGTTATGATCTATTAAATAAAGGCAAAAAAGATAATTTTACTCCACACCAATTAATTATGAGTGCAACACCAATTCCGAGAACTTTAACAATGACAATCTATGGTGATTTAAATACCTCAATCATTGATGAATTACCTAAAGGTAGAGCTGGCATTCAAACAGCTGTATTATCAGATCAAAAGCGCAATGACTTAATTAAAAAATTACAAGCTGAATTTAAAAATGGTATACAAGCCTATTGGGTTTGTCCCTTAATTGAAGAATCAGAAGCTTTAAGTGAGTTACAAGCTGCTGAAAATACGCTTGCAATGCTACAAAAAGCTTTTAATGAAGTTGCAATCGCTTTAATTCATGGCAAGATGAAAGCCAAAGAAAAATTAGATATTATGCAGCGCTTTAAACAAAATGAGATTCAGTTATTAGTTGCAACAACTGTCATTGAAGTTGGTGTTGATGTACCAAATGCATCCGTTATGGTGATTGAAAACCCTGAACGGCTTGGCTTATCACAACTACATCAACTAAGGGGTCGTGTTGGTCGCGGCAAACTTAAAGGTACTTGTATTTTATTATATCACCCACCATTAAGCCAAACTGCAAAGGCACGCCTTGATGTTATGAGAAAGCATCATGATGGTTTTATCATCGCTGAAAAAGACTTATCTATTCGTGGCCCTGGGGAATTACTTGGTACACGCCAAACAGGTAATATCACCTTCAAAGTGGCTGATCTAATCCGTGACCGTGATGAATTAAGCTTAGTTGAAACAATCTCCGATCAGTTAATTGAAAAAGAACCAAACATCGTACCGCAATTAATCCAACGTTGGTTAGGTGATGGTGTTAGGTTTAAGGAGATTTAGACTATTTTAAACCTTTATATTGGTTTTTTCTTTGTCTAAAAAGACGCAATCGGCTAAAATAGCCTCCAATTAACCTAGTTTAATAACTTTATGGAGTGATCATACTTATGGATCGTAATCTTGCACTTGAATCTGTTCGTGTTACTGAAGCAGCCGCCCTTTCCGCTTGGAGATTAATGGGTAAAGGTGATGAAAAAGCAGCTGATCAAGCAGCTGTTGATGCCATGCGCCGCGCCTTAAATGGCTTATCGATTGATGGAACGGTTGTGATTGGTGAAGGTGAACGAGATGAAGCACCAATGCTATATATCGGTGAGAAAGTTGGTAATAATCCAACAGGTCCTGAATTAGATATTGCTTTAGATCCATTAGAAGGAACAACCATTACAGCAACAGGTAGACCGAATGCATTAGCGGTGATCGCTATGGCAGAAAAAGGCGGTTTTTTAAATGCACCTGATGTTTATATGGAAAAAATCGCCATTGGTGGTAAGGACGTTCCAGAAGATCTTGTTGATCTTGACTTTACCCCTGAAGAAAATGTTAAACGCTTAGCTGAATATAAAGGTGTGCCAGTTGAAGCATTAGTTGTCTGTATTCTTGATCGTCCTAGACACCAAGAACTTATTCAAGCAATTAGAAAAATTGGTGCTCGCATCGTTTTAATCGATGATGGTGATGTTTCTGCTGTGATTGCTACGGCTCAGTCTGATAGCGGCATTGATCTTTATATGGGTACAGGTGGTGCACCTGAAGGTGTCCTAGGTGCTGCAGCCTTAAGATGTTTAGGTGGCCAAATGCAAGGTAGACTTTTATTTAGAAATGAAGATGAAATTGCTCGCGCACATAAATGGGGTATTTCAGATCTTAATCAAAAGTATAACTTACACGAATTAGCAGGTGGTGATGTCTTATTTGCTGCAACTGGTGTTACTGATGGGCAGTTTTTAGATGGCGTTAGAAGAGATGGCAAACTAGCCAAAACCCATAGCATTGTCATGCGCTCTAAAACCGGTACTGTCCGTCATATTGAAGCACAACATAATTTTAATTTTAAACGTGGATTTGAGTATTTAGAAAACTAAAAAAGACTAAAAAACATATTCAAGTTTTAATTCAATAATATTATCATTTTTTACTTCTGATGCTGCTAATAAGGCATAATCTATACCAACTTTTACACCATAGAATTTAGATTTCACACCAATTAAATATTGGTTATAATGGCCTGTTAATGCATTTAAAGCACTATAATTTAAAAATAATTGATAGCTTTTAGATAGAATACTCGTTTTATAAATCCCTGCAACTAACCAAGCACTTGAATTTCTATCATTGTCTGTCTGTATTGTTTGGGTATATTCGCCACTATACTGTAAAGAATTTTTCGCATTAATTTTAATGATACCACCTGCAAAAATATCCATAGCTGGCGTACGATTATGATCCGTTAATTCAACTGATGTTGAATTTTCAAGTTTTGCTGTTCTTCTAATTGCATTAATATAAGCACCGCCCAAGTGAAATGTCATTTGTGTTGTAGGCTTAAATTGATAGTAAACCGTCTCAGCATGATTAGAAATTTGATCCGTATTGGTGTTGGTTTTACTACTACCATTAAAAACTGTCGCTTGTGCATTTAAGTTTGAACTATAATAGCCACCTTCGATTTGACTAACATCATCTGATATCCAAAAGACGCGATTTAGTGGCTTAATGCTAACACTAAAGCGTTGAAAATTACCAAAATCTACGTATTTTGATCCCGCAATAACATAAAATGAACTCTCACCATTATTAAATAATAAATAATTTTCTTTGGCTGAAACTGATGTACCTCCATCTGTCGCCTGCAAGCTAAAAAACCCACTAAGCCATGGTGATATCCGCGTTAAAAAACCTAATTTTATTTTGGGGCTGAATTGAGTGCTTGAATTATAACTACCATCACTATTTGGCAAATCTGAATTATAGGTTGTCACATGCTCAAGCTTACCACCTAGATAAAGGTGATGATTTTTAACATTATCTGCTGCAATTGCATCAAGTAATAATTGCTCACGCGCATAAGCTGCACCACCTGCTGATAATAACTTTGCAATTACTGGATTAGCCTTAACAAATGACTGTGAATCATTTTCTATAGGCTTGATAGATTTTTGTTGTGCAACTTGTGATTTTAATTGTTCTATTTGATGCTGAATTGCTTTTAATTTAAATTCAGTTTGATCTGAAGCCATCAGTTGATTCGTATAAAAAATACTTAAACAAACAATCATTAATTGAGTTTGTTTTATCATCTTCATCTTTATATCCTTATCCTGCCTAAACTCTTTTATTCTTAATGACAACACTAATGAATTAATTCCCTTGAATATCAGCTAAACTATACGCTATGCTTACAATCAATAACATTATTTATAACTTGATGAAACAGGATCATATATGAAAAAAAAATTCTCCATCAAACAAGGTTTATTGATCGGGCTATTAGCAAGTACTTTAACACTAGCTGGATGTTTTTCATCGAATACAGCAAACCCTAAAAAGGCTGAAAAACTAGTTAATAAAGTGACTTATGGACAAGCTAAAATTATACGCAGTTTTGATGCTAATGATCAATTATATGGCTATGTTATCCAGTCAAAAGGCGGTCAAGAAGGCATTTTATACGTGGCAAAAGATGGTAGTTTCTTATTTAGTGGCTCTTACTATAATCAAGATGGTGTCAATCAACAACGAATTGACTATGAAAAGTATATTCAACCTAAAACTGCGATTGCAGCGTTTAAAGAAGCTAAAAATACACATTATATTGAACAAGGTAAGCAAAATGCTCCACATAAAGCTTATATTATAGCAGATCCAAATTGTCATTTTTGTCACTTACTCTATCAGTCTCTACAACCAGAAATTCAAAGTGGTAATTTGGCTGTTCGTTGGATTTTAATTGGTGCAGTTAAACCAGATAGTGCTGCAAAGACAATGGCTATTTTTGATAGTGCCAATCCATTAAAAGCCTTAGAAGAAAATGAACATAATTTTAATGAAAGTAGAGAAGAAGGTGGCATTGCACCTGATGCAAAGCCATCCGCCCAAGCGAAAGCACAATTAGACAAAAACATGCAATTTATGATGAATAATAAAATGTATGTCACACCAATCATTTTATATAAAACTGTCAACGGCCTTGTTAAAATGGATCAAGGCATGCCACAACAAAATACACAAGCATTAGTTAATAATTTGAGCAATAAGTGGGAATAGGTAAAAATGCTATTTCTACTTTGTTATGCAGTTATTACATTTATCGCTTGGATATTAGCACTGAATATTCGACCAGATCGTTACCTAAATGCATCAACTGAAGCTGTATTTGAATGGAAATACCGCCGTATTAGAAGCTGCAAAATCTACTCTGCTTTAACGCTTATTTTTTTAATTGCATTAATTGCTGTTAATTTTATCGCAAGCTATGTGATTACACCTGAAAATCTTCATGGTACACAAAGCATCCCGCTTTATTTGAGTATTTTTGTTTTTACCATTTATATTTATATGGCATACATGGTGTTTATTTTATGCTATCGCGCATATAAAAATTACCAACTTGGAAAAGATTTAGGCATATTATGACTTATTATATAGGGATTATGAGTGGTACAAGCTTAGATGCCATCGATAGTGTAATTATTTCTTTTAATGATGCACACCCTCAATTATTGGCAACTAACTCGATTGCTTTTCCACAAGAATTAAAAAAAAATTTGACACAGTTGATTACCTCAACTGAAGGGAGTTTAAAAGAGATTGGTACTTTAGATACCCAGTTAGGTGAAATTTATGCTTATGCAGCCACTCAAATTATCCATCAATCAAATCTATCAAGGCATGAAATCACAGCCATTGGCTGTCATGGGCAAACCGTATACCATCAACCAAACCAGCCCTACCCATTCACCTGGCAATTAGGGAACATGCATCTAATTGCTAAAACTACTCAAATTACGACAGTTGGTGACTTTAGAAAACTAGATATGGCTTATGGTGGTCAAGGCGCACCACTTGCCCCTGCTTTTCACAAAGCAGTTTTTAGTGATGATACTGAAAAAAGAATGATTGTTAATTTAGGTGGTATTGCGAATATCTCATGTTTAAATCCTAATAATAAGCATGTTATTGGCTTTGATACTGGCCCAAGTAATGCGCTTTTAGATATCTGGTATCAAAAAAATCATCCAAATCACAATCAGCTATATGATGATCAAGGCTCGTGGGCATCGACAGGTTTAGTCAATGAAAACTTACTTACTTTACTGTTAGCTGACCCATATTTTAAAGCGCCTTTCCCCAAAAGTACTGGCAAAGAGTACTTTAACCTACATTGGTTAGAATACTATTTAGATTTAATAGATCAACCGTTAAAACCTGAAGATATCCAAGCAACTTTAAGTCAGTTAAGTGCTAAAAGTATTGCTGATGCAATTTTTAAAGCACAAGCTGATACAAAAACAATTTATCTTGCTGGTGGTGGCGTATTTAATATTGACTTAGTTAATCGAATTAAAACAGAACTTCACACAATAGCTATCCATACAACTGCAAAGCTTGGTATTGACCCACTGTGGGTTGAAGCATCTCTTATTGCTTGGCTCAGTATGATGCGTCTTGAGCACAGAAGATCAAATATTATTTCTGTTACCGGTGCAAGTGAACAATTAAGCTTAGGCACGATTTATCTTCCAACCTAACTCAGGTAAAATATCCCTTACTAGGTAACTATCAATGGACTTGAAAAGATAAGCATCATGACTGAGAAGATCAATTACTTAAACCAACCACTTGACCTTGGCTTTACACAGTTAAAAAATCGTATCATCATGGGTTCAATGCACACAGGGCTTGAAGAAGATAAAAAAAGCTTACATCGATTAGCTAAATTTTACGAAGCTCGAGCTAAAGGTGGCGTTGGCTTAATTGTTACAGGAGGTATCTCTCCATCTAGGCGAGGTTGGTTAATTCCATTTGGTGCAAAATTAACTACAAAAAAAGAAGCAAAAAAACACAAACTCATTACTGAGAGCGTTCATCAATATGATAGTAAAATCTTACTACAGATTCTACATGCTGGACGCTATGGCTATCATCCACTTATTGTTGCACCTTCAAAAATTAAAGCACCAATTTCACCATTTACACCAAGGGCACTTAATCGTTTTGGCATAAAACGTATTATCAAACAATTTGCTCATAGCGCATCTTTAGCACAACTTGCAGGCTATGATGGTGTTGAAGTAATGGGCTCTGAAGGCTATTTAATCAACCAATTTTTAGTTAAAAGAACCAATCTTCGTGATGATACTTATGGTGGTGATTTTAATAACAGAATGCGTTTTGCCGTTGAAACTGTCAAAGCAATACGTAAAGTGTGTGGTAATGAATTTATTATTATGTTTCGATTATCAATGCTTGATTTAGTTGAAAATGGTTCAAGTTGGGATGAAGTTGTCTTATTAGCAGAAGCATTAGAAGATGCAGGTGTTAGTATTATTAATACAGGCATTGGCTGGCATGAAGCACGTATTCCAACGATTGCAACTATGGTACCACGCGCAGCCTTTAGCCCGATTACAAAAAAACTTAAGCCCTTCGTCTCTGTACCTTTAGTTGCAACTAACCGCATCAATCACCCTGATGTAATTGAGCGAGTATTAAAAGAAGAGCATTGTGATTTAGTTTCTATGGCAAGACCTTTTCTTGCAGATGCTGAATTTGTTAATAAAGCTGTCAGTCATCAAAAAGATGATATCAATACGTGTATTGGTTGTAATCAAGCCTGCCTTGATCATGTATTTTTAAAAAAAGAAGCATCCTGCCTTGTTAACCCACTGGCTTGTCGTGAAACTGAGCTAAGCATAACAGAAGTACAGACACCTAAAAAGATTGCAGTTATTGGTGCGGGGCCTGCAGGTTGTGCATTTGCAATTACAGCCCAGCAACGAGGGCATCATGTAACCTTATATGAAAAAAGTCAATCGATTGGTGGTCAGTTTAATTTAGCCAGTGAAATTCCAGGAAAAGAAGAGTTTAAAGAAACACTACGTTATTTTAAACATAAAATTAATCAATTAAATATTGATTTAAAGCTTAATACTGAAGTTGATTTATCGACATTAAGTAATGGTAGCTTTGATCATGTGATACTCTCTAGTGGTGTTAAACCACGCATTCCAGATATTGATGGTGTTGATCATCCTAAAGTTGCAACTTATATGGAAATTTTAACTAGAAAGAAAGAACCTGGTAAGAAAGTTGCCATAATGGGTGCTGGTGGTATTGGTATTGATGTAGCAGATTATCTTGCTCACGGCACCAAAACCAATGGTTTTGATTGCGGTCATTTTTACAGTGAATGGGGTATCGATATTAATGCTCAATCCAGAGGTGGTCTAACAACGCCAAATATTACCCCATCCCCTTATGAAATTCATTTATTACAACGTAAAAAGGAAAAAATTGGTAAACGCTTAGGCAAAACAACTGGCTGGATTCACCGTATGACATTAAAGCATAAAAATGTCCAATTACATTCAGGCGTTAGTTATCAAAAAATTGATGATGCAGGCTTACATATTACAGTTGATGAAAAACCGCAATGCCTTGAGGTTGATACTGTTATTTTATGTACTGGTCAGCTATCTGTTAACGAATTATATCAACCACTGAAAGATAATAATATAGATACGCATATCATAGGTGGTGCAGATCTTGCTGCTGAATTAGATGCTAAGCGCGCCATAGATCAAGCAACTCGCCTAGCTTTGAGTATTTAAGATATTTTACCCTTTCATTAAAACTATGTTAGAATTGCCTTCGAATAATTCATTTCTATTCATTATTAGATAAGAACAAATAAAAACCAATAAGTAAAATTATGAGTAAAAAAGTTATTTTAGGACTATCCGGTGGTGTTGATTCTTCTGTCTCTGCCCTACGCCTATTAGAAGCAGGTTATGATGTTACAGCTGTGTTCATGAAAAACTGGGAAGAAGATGATAATGATGAATATTGTAGCGCATCAGAAGATATCAGTGATGCCGAAGCGATTTGTCAAAAACTTAATATTCCATTTAAAAAAATTAATTTTGCCAGTGAGTATTGGGATTATGTTTTTGAATATTTTTTAAAAGAGTATAAGGCTGGACGTACACCAAACCCTGATATCTTATGTAATAAAGAAATCAAGTTTAAAGCTTTTTTAGAGTATGCCTATATGCTAGGTGGTCAATATATTGCAACAGGTCATTATGTAAGAAAAGATTTTTATAATGGCAAGTATCGCTTACTTAAGGGGCTAGACCCTCAAAAAGATCAAAGCTACTTTTTATGCGCACTCAATCAACAGCAATTAGAGCCTGCCATTTTTCCAATTGGTGAAATTGAAAAATCTCAAGTTAGAGCAATCGCTGAAAAAGCAGGCCTTATCACACACAATAAAAAAGACTCAACTGGTATTTGTTTTATTGGCGAGCGTAAATTTAAGGATTTTTTAAATCGCTATATTCCAGCACAACCAGGTAATATTGAAGATGAATTTGGTAATGTTATTGGTAAGCATGATGGTTTAATGTATTACACGCTAGGACAACGCCAGGGCTTAGGTATTGGTGGTGTTAAAAATCGTCCTGAAGCACCATGGTTTTCAGCAAAAAAAGATTTAGAGCGAAATGTATTAGTTGCTGTACAAGGTACAGATCACCCACTCCTTTTCTCACAAAACTTAAAAGCCAACCAATTTAATTGGATTTTAGATGCACCCCCTAAATCAGAATTTCAGTGTCAAGCTAAAGTCCGTTATCGTCAAGGTGATCAAAATTGTACAGTTAAAGTACTAGATTCAGGTGATATAGAAGTTTCTTTTGAACAACCTCAACGAGCCATCACCCCCGGACAGTCGGTTGTTTTATATGATGGTGATATCTGTCTTGGCGGTGGGGTGATTATTTAAAGGCTTCCCAATGATTTAAGTTTGATGTGACTGCAGACTTATCATCATGATTATTACAAAATGGACTTGGCACATTTATTTTTTTTGCTGTTGCATTATTTTTTAACTTAAGCTCAGTTAAACTATCAATAATCGCGCTTTCTAGATTTTCTACACTATCTTTTTTGTTGGAATCATATGCTAAATTAACTAAGCGATCTCCTAATAAATATCCTGCTTTTCCACCTGCTGTCTCTAATTTTTGAATAGTTCTAATATTCTTCATTAAATTATTATACTTATCTAAATCAATATTTGGAGCTGCTAATAATCCGCATTCTTTTTTAAATAAGCAACTTACTCTAAAATCAAGTGCACCATCACTTTCTTTATAATATTTACTATAAAAGCTTATAATATTATCAAAATGTGATTTTTGATCTGCCAATAATGTAACATCTTCTGACTTTGCAAAACTTGCAACTCTTCTATTATACTCAATAGAAGAAAGTTTTTGATCAAAATCATCACTTTCAACAGATAGCGCCATTTTTTGTGCTGCTAAATAGCCAGAAACACCATCTTTTATTGCATGTAATCGCTCTAATTGTAGTTGCTGCTCATCTGTTAAGTTTTCATACTCATCTTGCGTAATTCTATTACGCTCATCCCAACCTGAGAATTGATCTTTTTGAATCAATTGTTGTACTTTAATATAAGCCATATTAAGTCGTTGCCAAGTTAAATTATTATGATCAGTATTGGCTGCTGATAAATACCTATCTCCTTCAAGCCTATTATAATATCTTTGACCTGGTTTTTCACCGATAGTGGCTTCTTGTACTGAGCCAATAGTATGCTCAATAGCATATGTTCTAGGAATTTTAATTTTTGTTTTTGGCATTTTACAACTCCCCAATTTTCAAATTAAACCATACTGTTCATATTTCAATCTATCAAAATATGAAGCATTGCGCAATATATTTTTAATGTCTTTGCACCTTTTTTTGTTTTTTCAAGTATCGCAAAAGAATAAATTAATGATATAAAATATATTTTTTATTTATGAAAGAGTATGCTCAATAAAACCTTTTTTGTTAAATATTCTTTAATAATTGATCAATTGTCTCTTCTGAGTAGACTTTGATTCCATGTTTTTTTAATAATCTTGCAGTAATTCCATCACCTTCGATCACCTTACCTTGAAAGCTACCATCATAAATAAAATTAGAACCACAACTAGGACTACGCTCTTTTAATAGAGCATATTTAATTTTATGTTTTTGACATAAAGCTAAAGCTTTTTGAGCACCTTTTTGAAAATAGCCTGTGACATCTTTCCCTTGATTATCTTTAATAACAGGTATTTGATCTTTTAAATCTAAGATGATTTCAGCAGCGGCTCTTGGCGTAAACATACCGCCTGCAACTTCTGGACAAATAACAATTAATTTGAAATGCTCTTTTAATGTCTCTATTTGATCAATTAATTGGCCACTTCCATCATATCTAACTTTATTGCCCATTAAACAAGATGAAATTAATAATTTTTCTTTTACTTTAGCCATTATGCTGACTTTCTACATCGCGCTAATTTACTGTTAAAGCTATCACCTCTTTTGCCATCACTTAACTTATTTACTAATGTTGCAAGCTTATTAGTTGCTGTATCTTTAAATAAAAATGGTAATAAGGCATGAATGAAACATGCAAGACTCGCACAAAAAAGACAAAAACCAAATGATAATGCGTTTTGCATATGTTTAAAATAACTCTCGCCAATGCTATGTGGATGTTCTGTGAATGGATTTTTCATTTATTATCCTTAAGTGTTTATTAAAACCTATACGTTAATTTTGATTTATTCCAGTAATCTTAACTATCTTATATTAAACTGATCAAATGATGATATTCAAATAATTAACTTTTTATTTAAAAAAAATGAATTGCTGTTATAATGCGAGTGCGAAAGAGCCAAAATAGAATAAATTTTAACCATAAAAAGTTACTATTCCGTTTTAAAATGGTATTTCTATATCTTTCAAAAGAAATAAAGAAAACCATTATTTAATATAAACAAATATAAATGAAGATACAATTATGACAGAGAAAACATTCCAAGAATTAAACCTACCTAAGTTTTTACTTAAACCTTTAAATGAACTAGGTTATGAAACACCAACACCAATTCAAGCTGCTTCCATCCCAACCTTATTAGAAGGCAATGACCTATTAGCACAAGCACAAACAGGCACAGGTAAAACAGCTGCATTTGCCCTACCTACCTTATCTAATATTGATTTAACACTTAAAGCACCTCAAGTACTTGTTGTTACACCGACAAGAGAGTTAGCTATCCAAGTAGCTGAAGCTTTCCAACGCTATGCACAAGAACTAAAAGGCTTTCATGTGACTGCTATCTATGGCGGTCAAGATTACTCAAGCCAACTTCGTAGCCTTAAACGTGGTGTACATGTTATTGTTGGCACACCTGGTCGTCTAATTGATCACTTAAAACGTGGTACATTAGTTACTGATGAATTAAAAACCGTTGTCTTAGATGAAGCTGATGAAATGTTAAAAATGGGCTTTATTGATGATGTCCAATGGATTTTTGAACAAATTGAACATCCACACCAACGCGCTTTATTCTCAGCAACCATGCCACCATCGATAAAAGCAATTGCAAAAAAATACCTTAATGCGCCAGAAGAGATTTATATTAAACCAACGCATAACTCAGTTGATTTAATTGATCAAAACTTCATTCGTGTTAATGGCCATCAAAAAATGGATTTATTAACGCGTATTCTTGAGGTTGAACCAGTAACAGCAGCAATTATTTTTGCTCGTACTAAAAATGCATCCGTTGAAGTAGCTGAAAAATTACAAGCACGTGGTTATGCAGCTACGGCGCTTCATGGTGATATGAATCAATCACTGCGCGAGAAAACCATTCAACGCTTAAAGGATGGTTCATCTGATATTATTGTTGCAACTGATGTTGCTGCCCGTGGTATTGATGTTGAGCGTATTAGCCATGTTATTAATTATGATATTCCTTATGACACAGAATCTTATGTACACCGTATTGGTAGAACAGGGCGTGCAGGAAGAACAGGTAAAGCATTATTATTTGTCACACCTAGAGAGTTTCATCTACTACGTACCATTGAGCGCATAACAAAAAAGACTATTAAACGCATTCAACCGCCAACGGCTAAAGAGATAAAATCTTCAAGAAACCGTCGTGTTATTGAAAATATACTGCCAATTTTGCAAGATGATAATGCACTTAATCAATACCGTCATGTAATTGAAGATGTTCAAGCTCAAACAGATGCTCAAATAGAAGATATCGCTGCAGCTTTAATCTACCAATTACAAGGCCCTGAAGCAGAAATTAAAGATCTTGTTGTTGATGAACCAAAGAAAAAGCGTACTAATACTAATAAAAGATATTCTGATCGCAAACATGGCAGCAAACCTTATCACAAATCATCTTCTAGTCGTAATAAGTATTCTAAAGATAAAAGTCCTCGCAAACATCATGCATCAAAATCGCGTACATCTAGTACAAAACAGAAATAACAATCATATCCATCTAGGATACTTTATATCAACAAGCATATAAGGCGCGATAATAAATATCAATCGACGCCTCTATTCTCTATGATCATATTTAGCAAAGCGATAGCCTATACCGCTTTCTGTTTCAATTAATGGCTCAATATTACAATTAGATAGCTTTTTGCGTAATTGACCAACATAAACTCTTAAATACTGTGGCTCATCTGAAAACACACTACCCCAAATTTTTGTTAGAATTTGCTGTTGAGTAACTAACTTACCTGCATATTTAATTAATAAGCTTAAGACCTGAAATTCTTTTTTTGATAATGAGATAATTTCATCATCAATCATAATGCGGTGTTCAGGAATATTCACTGTCATATTAGCAAACTGATAGACTGTATACTCTTGCGTCTCTTGTGTCTGACTTCTTAATACCGCTCGAATACGTGCCATTAATACAGGCATTTCAAATGGTTTTGTTACATAGTCATTTGCACCTAAGTCAAGCGCTTTAACAATTTGACTTTCTTCATCCCGAGCAGATAATACAATAACTGGTACATCTGACCATTGCCGCATTTCATCTAACCATTGAATACCATCTTGATCAGGCAGCCCCAAATCTAAAATGACTAGTTCAGGTTTTTCATTAACAAGTAGTCGAGTCGCATTGGTTGCATCAATCGCTTCAAGAATATCGTAATCATGTGCATTAAGCGTCATTTTTACAAATTTTCTAATTTGTGCTTCATCATCAACAATTAATACTTTCGTTTTCATTCTATCCCCTTGGATAATACATACGCCCTTAACAATAACTTTATACTAATTTGATTGATTCCTCACTATTTTATGTTAACTAATGGTAAGATAATTTCAAAACAACAGCCTTTATTCTTTCCTTCGCTATAAGCATGAATTTCACCTTGATGTGCTTTAACTACTGCTTTACAGATAGCAAGTCCTAAACCTTGACCACCTGTAGGACTATAATCGCGTTTTTCAAATCGATAAAATAAATTAAATACTCGAGATAGTTCAGATTCCGGTAAACCTGGTCCTTGATCAATAACACGTAAGACCGCATTATCATCTTTATGTTCTAGTTTAATCATCACAAGTTTGTCTTTAGGTGAATATTTAACTGCATTTTCAACCAAGTTAACCAAAACTTGTTTAAATAACAAATCATCTACCTTAACAAATAGCTCATGTTCAAAATTAAATTCAAATGGCTGATTTGGATAATATATTTTAAACTGACTAATCACATCTTGAATAATTTCGTTTAATGATGCTAATTCTAATTCTGGGTTGATTTGCTCATGTTCAACACGTACTAATTGCAATACTTTATTAATATACTGCTTTAACCTTTTTGCTTCATTTTGAGCCACATCTAATAATTCATCTCGTTCTTGGGCACTAAACATTTCTCCATATGCTTGTAAACTAGAAATAGCACCCATGATTGATGCAAGTGGTGTTTTAAAGTCATGGGAAACTGAAGATAATAATAGTTTTTGCAAATGTTGCTGTTCTTTTAACATTTCTTGGTGTTTTTCGCGTGCTTCAATTTGATGTTTTAATATTCTATACGCTACCTGTGTTAACATCGTTTTAAATAAATACTGTTGCTCTGGCATTAAGAACTCTTTATGCTTAGCAACTTTTGCAGCCATGATACCTACATATTCATTTGATGCTTTCATTGGCATAAAATACCAATCGATAAAAGGATAAGCTTCCGTGCTAATACCACAAGGTTTTTTATGTTTCCAAGACCATAACATCGCATTATGAACCTTACCCTCTATAGAAAGTTCATCGTTAGTCTCAGGATAAATATCGGTTAATTTTTCTCCTTGGCGATCAGCTGTAATCATAGCAAATGGTATACTAAAATAATAATTCAATAATTGAATCACTATTTGATAAAAATCTTCAATTCGATGTGTTTTTGATAATGATGCTGAAAAGTCATACAGCGTTGATAATTCCGACTCACGAGCTTTCAATTGTTTTAAAGATGATTTTAAGCGTGCGGTTAACTGACCAACTGTCACAGAAACAATGATAAAAGCAACCAATGTAACAACTTCTGACGCTGTATCAATATTAAATGTAAACTGCGGACTGGTAAAAATAAAGACATAGCTTAAAAAAGATAAGAAATTTGCAATTATACTAACAACAAAGCTATATCTAATGGCACACCATACAACTGTTAGTAATAATATCATCACTTGCGTTGTTAAGCTGATATGTTTGGTCAACAATGCAGCAACAATCGTTGCAATTCCGATTAAAACAACCGTTTTAATTATCTCAATTAATAGTAAATGATCAAACTGTATTTTTAATTTCAATCGATTAAACCTTACTAAGTCTTTGTTAATGGTTTAGCATAAAAAAATAAAATATACATAATCATATTTTATCACATAATATAATTATTTTTAGTTATCTTATTCCAAAATAGTATATTAATACTTATAACTTAAAATCACCACTATCAATCGCATTTTTATTCACTTTTAAAATATATATCATAACTTTAACCAAAATTCACAATTAATTACTTGTAAAAAAAATAACATATAAATTAAAAATAATTATTGCCAAAAGAATAAAAACAAGATAAAACTGATTGGATGTGTATTTTATATTTAATTTATAGTAAAACCTAAATTAATGAATATTGGAGGACGGAGCCTATGACAGTAACGGGAGAACAAAACACAATGAAACAAACAAAAAGTGGTTATCCACTACCGTTTTGGGTTGCATGGGCAATTGAGCTATGGGAGCGCTTTGGCTTTTATGGAATGCAAGCAATCATTGCACTTTACTTTGTTCGTTCTCTAGGTTATTCATCACAAGAAAGCTTTTATATTTTTGGTTCATTCTCCGCTTTTTGTTATGGGTTTATATGGGTCGGTGGCTGGGTTGGTGATAAATACTTAGGCGCTAAACGTAGTATTGTTATTGGCTCTGTAATTTTAATGTTATCCTATGCAGCGATGGCACTTGCAACCAAGGAAACTATCTTTTTTGCACTTGCTGGTGTTATTGTTGGTAATGCATTATTTAAAGCTAACCCCTCCTCATTAATTTCTAAAATCTATGGTCAAGGTAACCCTCAACTTGATGGCGCAATGACAATGTATTATGTTGCTGTCAATGTTGGTAGCTTATTGTCGATGTCTATCACCCCAATTATTGCTGAAATCTGGGGTTGGCACTACGCATTTTGGGTCTGTTCATTTGGTCTATTATTAGGTATTATTAATTTCTGTATTTTCTTACCTAAGATGCAGGATTTATCGACTGAAGCTGGTAAGCGCCCTTTTAGTATTGCACGCATCTTAATCGTTATTATTGCATCGATCATAGCAACAATCGTAATTGGTAATATTCTTGAATTGACTGCACTTATTACAACTGCTACGTTCATTATTAGTGGCTTATGCTTTATTTATTTTCTATACTGTGCTTTTAAGCAACCTAGTGAAATTCGAAATCGCATGATTATTTCACTTGTGTTAATGTTTCAAGCAATTGTCTTTTTTACACTTTATCAGCAAATGCCAACAAGTCTTAATTTCTTTGCTGCACATAATATCGACCGTGCTGTTGGCTCCTGGATGATTCCAGCTGCTGAGTTTCAACTACTAAACCCATTAGTTATTGTACTAATGGCGCCCGTATTAGCCTTTTTCTATCGTAAAACACCTGGCACACATGCAACTAAATTCTGCTTTGGGATGACTTTATGTGCTTTCGCATTTCTAGTACTATACATCCCTCAATTTACAGCAGGTAGTGATGGATTAGCCTCCCCATGGTGGTTAGTTTTATCCTATTGGTTACAATCAACAGGTGAGCTTTTAGTCTCTGCATTAGGCCTTGCAATGGTAGCTGAGCTATGCCCTGCTAGTATGAGTGGTTTTGTTATGGGTATCTGGTTTTTAACTTCTATGCTATCTGGTCCTATTGGTGCTTGGGTAGGTAATATGACACAACCTGTTGGCAGTGAAACTTTAACTGCCGTTGAAAGTATTAGTATTTATAGTAATGCATTTGGTGAAATTGGCCTTGCTACTGCCATTGTTGCAGTCATTATGTGGGCAATGCGCCCACTACTTAATCGCTATACAAATCCTGAAATTGAGCAACAAAAAGCCGCTGAAAAAATCTTTGAAGCAAAACCTGCTACCGTTTGATTTTATAAAATAATACTCTTTTCATATCCAAATCATAATTTAACAATATAAACTTAATTTCAAGTTATCTTTATATATTATTTTTCTTTTTATATTGCATTTTTACCTTAAATAGGATAAAAATAGTAATCTTATGCTGTATGGTTACAGCAATGCAGAATATTTAATAAAATAAAAAATAAAATAGCCTAAGGTGATATTTTGACAACTACACTATCAAACCATCTTCATTCAAATACTTTAAGCCAAGAAAAATCAAAAGCATTTCCACTACCTTTTTGGATTGTTTGGTCAATTGAGTTTTGGGAACGTTTTGGTTTTTACGGTGTTCAAGCAATATTAGCCTTATATATGTCAAACCATCTAGGCTATTCGTCAACGCAAAGTATGATCATATTTGGTTCATTTTCTGCCTTTTGTTATGGTTTTGTCTGGGTTGGTGGCTTAATCGGTGATCAATATTTAGGTGCCAAAAGAACCATTTTAATTGGTGGTATTATCTTAATGCTCTCTTATGTGCTATTGGCGCTTGGTGATAAAGCCACTTTCTTTTATAGCCTAAGTGGTATTATTATTGGTAATGCATTATTTAAAGCGAATCCATCTTCATTAATCTCTAAATTATATCAGCCTAGCGATACTCGATTAGATGGTGCAATGACATTATATTATTTTGCCATTAATATTGGTGGCTTTATTTCAGTATTATTTACACCAACACTACCCTATATGGATGCATTTTTACTCTGTGGAATCGGGCTTTTAGTTGGTATTAGCATTTTTAGTATCATGTTTAACAAACTCAATACAGTCTATACTAAAGCAGATCAAAAAAGCTTTCACTTAACTAGATTCATTCATGTTATTGGTGCAGCTATCATTGCTATTATTGTCGTTGCACAGCTACTTAATCACTCTAATTTCGTTACTAGTTGTGCTTTTATTATCAGTAGCCTATGCTTTATTTACTTTATTATAAAATCATTTAATTTTACGACTACTGAACGAAACCGTATGCTCATTGCCTTGATATTAATTATTCAAGCTATTTTATTTTTTGCGCTTTATC